>CAMJRV010000285.1 GCA_946408315.1 uncultured Bacillota bacterium
GTATATTAAGAAAGCGTTAAATAAAGGCGGCAGCATCAGGGCGGCGGCAAAGCTTCTGGGAATAACGCCATCTATGCTGTATCGTAAAATGAGCAGAGAATGAATCAGATTGGTTCGAACGTTTCGAATCCGGAACGGAAAGTGTTCCGGATGTTTCGAATATGATACAAACGAAACTTTTGATTGCTTCAATAAAACAGATCGTAACTTCTGGGTTTAAAATAAGGCGTTGCAATTGGAGGGTTTGAGCCCTCCTTTTTTTATTGTCGTTTCCCGGGAATTTTATAAATGATTTGGCACGGGTCTTGCGCTTTATATTTGTGCTTACGTAAAGCAATGGGACGTTCCATACGATATCACAGTGTTTAGCATGAAAAGGTTAAAAGGAGGCATAAGGCTTTGAACTATCACGATTACATATCCGAGCTGATTAAGCGCTCAAGAAGAGCACAGGAAATTGCCGCAGCTTATGAACAGGAAAAGGTTGAGCAGCTTATTGCAGCGATTGCTTATGGGGTTACTCAGGAAGATTTCAGAAGAAAGATTTCAGAAATGCTCGTTGAAGAGTCTGGAATGGGAAATGTAGAAGATAAAATGGGAAAGATGCTGAGTAAATCGAAGCAGGTTTATTATCAGAATAAAGACGAACGCTCCTGCGGTCTTGTAGAAGTGAACGAAGAGACAGGCATGAGCAAGTATTATAAACCAATGGGCGTTATCGCAGCGCTGATCCCGGTGACAAACAGTGAGGTTACTCAATTCAGTAAAGCGATTATGTGCTTGAAGGGAAGAAACTCCATTATCTTTGCACCCCATCCAAAAGGAGCAAAAACTACGGTGGCAATAACAGAACGGTTAAGAGAAATTCTTAAAATGTACGATGCACCGGAAGATCTGATTATGACCGTAGAACCTGAATGTGTGAGCGTCGATTGTTCCGGGGAATTGATGAAGCAGGCGGATTTTGTTCTTGCTACAGGCGGAACGCCGATGGTAAGAGCCGCTTACAGTTCCGGAACGCCTACCATCGGAGTTGGTACGGGGAATTCAACGACATTTGTTGACGGCACGACAAACCTGGACGATGTAGCAGACATGATCATGAGATCAAAGACATTTGACGGGGCCACCAGCTGCTCAACCGAGAATAATATTATCGTTCTTGAGAGCATCCACGATGATTTCGTTGCGGCGCTGCAGAAGCATGGCTGTTACTTTATTCCCGAAGAATCGGAAGAAAAAGAACTGTTGAAGAAGACTTTATGGCCGGAGTGGCCCGCAAATCACACGCTGAACAGACATATTGTCGCTCAGTCTGCTGATAAAATCGCAAAAATGGCAGGGCTTAACGCGCCGGAGGGGACGAAGTTTATTGCAACCGAGGAGAATGGCGGAACGGGCGAAGCTTTCCCATTCTCCGGAGAGAAGCTGTCGCCGGTCACCTGTTTGTTTACGGTAAAGGATTTTGACACTGCCTTGGATAAGATGGAAAACATCCTGAATTATATGGGGACAGGCCACAGCTGCGGTATTCACACGACCAATGACGAACAGATTGCCAGAATGGCAGAGCGGATGAAAGTCACCAAAATGTGTGTGAATCAGCCGCAGAGCTTATCAAACAGCGGCGCCTGGTGGAACGGATTTCCCAAGTCAACGACGCTGGGCTGCGCGACCTGGGGCCATAATAGCGTATCACACAATGTAACCTGGAAGGATCTGGTGAACTGCACCTACGTTTCAAGGCCGATTAAAGACTACTATGAACCTGCCATGGAAGAGTTAATTCCGGAAAATATCAGAGAAGTTATTGATAAAAATTTTAATCAATGAGGAGGATCAATCCTATGTCAAACTTCACTCAAAAGGAATTTAAACAGGGTCTTTACATGCTGGATGATTCCGTGCTTGCAGAATTGGCGGACTCAAAGTACTATAATGATGATTTAAGGCCATCGTCTCCAGCGGAAAGAACATGGTCAACCTATCATATCGCGATGCTGTGGGTCGGCATGGTTATCGCCGTCACAAGCTTTTCCTTTGCTGCGGCACTTGTATCCTTAGGACTAAGCCCCATCGCCGCCATTATAAACGTGGCGATCGGAAACCTGCTTGTCATGATTCCCATGCAGTTAAATTCCCATGCCGGCACAAAATATGGTTTTCCTTTCCCTGTGTACGCAAAGGTAGCGTTTGGAAAATCCGGCGCCCAGATTCCTTCCCTGTGCAGAGCAATCGTAGCTGCCGGCTGGTGTGCAGTGCAATGCTGGGTTGCAGGCGCGGCGGTAGCGGCAATTATCGGGGTATTTATCCCCGGTTTTGATACGGCGAGCTATGGACGGTTTATCGGTTTCGGTATCTATTTAGTGATAAACGCATGGATCACGATCAGCGGCTCCGAAGCGGTTAAAAAGCTTGAAGCATATGGTTCCCCGATTGAAATATTAGTCGTGATCGGATTGTTTATCTGGACCTTAAAGCTGGGCTCAAGTGTGGGATTTACAATGGGTGACCTTATGGCTATAAAAACAAATGACGCATTAGTCGAGCAAAATGGCGGCTGGTGGTTCATCTTCCTTGCAGGTATCACCAGCAATATCGCTGTCTGGGCGACCCTGGCATTAAACATACCGGATTTTTCAAGATATGCAAAAGGGCAAAAACAACAGTTCTGGGGCCAGATGATTTCAATGCCGTTATCCATGATCACATTAGCCGTCATCGGAGCGTTATTTGCGCAGGTAACCTTGCTTGCATACGGAACAGCGGAATATGATCCTACAACGGTACTGGAGCATTTAGACGGCAAGGTGATGACTTTCGTCGTTGGATTGTTAACGATCATAGCAACCCTTACGACGAACGTGGCGGCGAATACCGTTGCTCCGGCCAATGGATTCAGCAACCTGAGCCCTAAGAAGATCAGCTACAAAATGGGTGTAATCATCACCAGCGTCTTGTGTATAGCGTTCAGACCATGGTGGATTTTCGGAAGCGCCGGCGCTTTTATGTTTTCTTTCCTGGGAACCGTAGGCACGATATTGGGACCTTCGGCAGCGATCTTTGTCGCGGATTATTTTATCGTTAAGAAGAGGAGAATTGCTCTGGTTGACCTTTATAATGAAGGCGAAGGCCGGTATACATATACCAAGGGTTGGAATATGAAAGCCTTTATCGCCTGGATCGCGGCAATTATTCTCCCGTTAATGTATAATAATTTTGGTATCGGCGGGACAGTGATGAAATGGATCGGTGCTAACAGCTATATCATCGGATTTACAGTAGCAATGATTCTTTACGTTTTATTGATGAAAAATGATAAGAAATCCTATCTTACGGAAGAAGAGTTTGATCGGATTACAAGAGATGACCTTGAAAGGAGTCAAAAGAGTGTTTGATAATCAGATTTATGACAAAATAAACGCACTCTCGAAAGAGCTGAGACCAGACTGTGTGAAATTTGTGCAGAAGCTTATACAAACCCCTTCCATCAGCGGTACGGAATATGAGCTTACGGAAGTGCTCATGGCGGAAATGGACAAGCTTGGGTATGATGAAGTGTTCCGGGATAAGTTCGGCAATGTGATCGGGCTTATTCGCGGAGAGCCTGGCGGCCCTTCCATCATGTACAACTCTCATATGGATCATGTTTCTCCCGGAGATCCGGCCAATTGGGAAGGCTATGACCCGTACGGCGGAAAAATCGATGTTTGCGAGTGTGACAATGCAGACCGCACCGCAAAGGAACTGGTTGAATGCATTCACGGAAGGGGAGCTTCCGATGTGAAAAGCGGACATGGTTTTCAGATTTATGCCGGAGCGATCCTGCTGAAGCTCAGAGCACAAGGGATAAATTTTAAGGGCACCTTTATGTACACGGGCGTTGTTCATGAAGAAACCGGTGAGAATAACGGCACAAGATACCTGATCAAGGAAACATTTCCGGAAAAAGGATTGGATTTTGATGCCATGGTTTCATCAGAGGCAACGAGCCTGAATCTGTACCTTGGACACAGAGGAAGAAATGAATACCTGATCACTGTGTATGGCAGGACAAGTCACGGCAGCCGCCCTCATTACGGAATCAACGCGATCTACAAAGCGATGCCGGTGATTGAAAAGATTAAGAACGAAGTAATTCCAAACCTTCCGAAGGATCCCGACGGAGAATTGGAGGATGCTTCCTTATCGTTGAATATTATTGAATGCTCGCCTGGAGCGTTATCGATCGTTCCTGACCAGTGCTTCCTGTCCTTTGACAGACGAACGATGATCGGTGAGACGACCGACAGCGCAATGGCGTCCTTACAGAAAGTCCTGGATGACGTGGCTGCGGAAGATCCTGAATTCAAAGCCGATGTCAGGGTTAAAACGGCAGTAGACATCTGTTACACGGGAGCACAGATGGAAGGACCGAAGGTCAGTGAGGCCTGGAAAATAAAAAAGGACCATCCGTTTACCCGTGCCTGTGCGGAGGCTCTTGAAGCGGTTGGACAGC
>CAMJRV010000286.1 GCA_946408315.1 uncultured Bacillota bacterium
CATCTCGTGAAAGCTTTGTGGTTGCTGCCTAAAATCGGAAATTTACGAATAAAACACAGCGCCTTCACAGTCTTTTCATATTTTGCGGCTATAATATCGTCATTACCAAATATTAGAAACCGATCCGGCATCGGAAAAAGCCGGAAACGAAAGGGAGAAGAGGAGTCTGAAAATGAGAAAGTTTCGATTCATAACCTGTTTGCTGACAGCGGCGCTCCTGGCCGCCGCATTTAGCGGCTGCGGCAGCACCACCGTTAAAACATCGGACATTTCCCCGGCACAGGGGCAGGGCCAGCCGGGCCAAGACCAGCCTGGGATGCAGAAAGAGCGGGGCACTATCGCAAAGGTAGTATCGCTGAATGGAGACCGGCTTACGGTGATTCCGGCCGATATGACAGAGCCAGGGGGAAATGGTGCGCCGCCGGTATCTGGAGCAGCCTTCGGGCCGGATAAGTCTTTGTCGGGGCCAGGGATTGGGCAAGACATGACGTCATCAGGCCCCGGGGTCAGGCCGGATAGGACTTCATCAGAGCCGGCCTTCGGCGCCGACAATCCGGGATCGAATTCTGGCGCGGAAGGACCTGGAATGCCGAGGGACGGAAGCTTCGGTTCGGGCGGCAGGGAGATCACATTCACGGGAACGGAAGTTTCCTATCCCCTGTCCCCGAACGTGACGATTGAGAAGGGTACCGGAAAGGACGCAAAAGAGATCGACCTTTCCGGCCTTGCGGCAAACGATGTGATCCGATTCACAACAGCCGCCGGCGACGATGGGACCGAAATGATCACCGCCATCGTCGTCATGGATCAGGCGATATAAAACGCAGAAAAACCCGCATCACTGCGGGTTTTTCTGCACTTGTTTTTTATCTAATTCATCTATTAACTCAAGGGTTTTAAACTTGAGCTTAAGGGTGGTTGGCTTCTCATTTTTTTCCGTTAAAGGCTTGTACTTTTCGTTCAAAAGAACATCTTTATATAACTCCTGCGCTTCTTTCGCCGAATCCTCATCGTCGGGAGGCTCCGCTCCGATGAGGCATAAGGGCGGGAACAGGACGCACCACCAGTTTTGACCTTTTCCGCTTCCTATGGTGATATTCAGGGCCTCATAGTTTCCCGACGGAAAAATTACGTTTCCGTAGGATTTCTGCGGGATCCATCTTACGCCCAGCTCGGCCTTCACCGGATAATCGTACCCGTTTTCCGCAACGATCCGCGCTGCTGCCTTTTCAATGTCCGCAAGATTTTCCTGAATATACTCTCTGGACTGTTCCAGGTCCAGGCTCACCCGAACCGATTCGGGTTCCCCCTCTGCCCGGCTCATCGCTCCCGCCCCCGCAGTCTGGAAATCGCTCAGTTCCTGTGCCATGGCTTCCCGGACCAGCTCGCTGTTGATCTTTGCCAGAACTCCGTCCCGGACTTTCAGCTTCAATTCCTGATCTTCCCTGGCGTCGCTGTTTGCGATAACATGAAAGCGGATAAAGTCATCGTTGGAGAGCTTGTTTTGGCTGCTGATGATGGTCCATGTGCTGTAGAGAACTACGCAAATCAGCAGAAAGAACAAAGCTCTAAGTTGTTTTCTTCTCAATCCCAATAAAAATCCCTCCCCTTGACATTCTGCCCGACGCTTTAGCGCCGCTCGGCAGAATTTATGCTGGAAAATCACAAATCTTTGATTTGTAGATTCTCCTCGTACGAAAAGATTTTCCTCTTCGTATGAATCTTGCCCAAAGGAGGGAGATTTTATTCAGTTTGCTGCATTTTCAACACGCGCGCGGTTTTCTTTTTATGATCTGCCACATTTTTTATTGATTTTTGGCTACGATCAAGAGTTTCGTACCCGGTTTAATCTCCTTTCCCAACTCAATTTCATTGACTTTTTTGATTTCGTCGATGGGTGTCCTGTATTTTTTTGCGATCTTCCAGATCGTATCTCCCGGCCTTGCGATATAGAGAACGATGCCTGGAAGAGGACTGTCATCCTCCGGGCGCTCCATGAGGCTGATATTTTTTACCAACTGGTGCTTTTGTTGACTCGACACCGCAGTATTGACCAGAATCCCCGCATTCACTTCAATCTGTTTATTGTTGATCTTATCGAACCACAGCTCTTTCAGCACAATATCATGATCGGCAGTCATTTCCGGAGTGATTCCCGGGATTTCCATGGAGCTCCGGAAAGGGATATCCTGCGTAACGTTGAAGGCTGTCTTTTTGTTATCGGCGGAGGTGCAGATCAGATTGACTGTTATCGTGCCCTCCACAACGCTCTTTGACTGATCGATAAAGGATTTTTTCTCACCGACATTTCCGGAAAGAAAGACGACCTTATCGACATTGCCATACCGTTCGGGAATATTGACGATCTCCCGGGCGGAGATTTCCGCAACTCCGCTGCCGGAAAGCGCCATCGCTCCGATTTCATCCGTTTCAAGCAGAACGTCCTTCTTGTGGTGGTATACGTCGGTGACAACTTCCTTTTCGAGGGTTTTATAGAGCTCAAGCCCTGTGTCAACGTTCATATCCAGTCCAAAAAGGTTCTTTTTGCCGTTACCATCCTCCTTTGCCGTAAGGTTTAAAGATGTAACATTGAAATTGACCTTGCTTCCCGCAGGATTCTGATCGCCGGGATTATAGTCGCCGTCCAGCCTGATAAACTGGGTAAATTCCGTCTTTCCCTGATAGAGAACCGGAACCGCCCCTCTCTCAGGCTCTGCGGCGTTATCTTCCGCCTTCGACGCCTCGGAATCTTCTTCTGCGCCCAGGTACATGACGTTACAATAGACGGAAGCGTTGATTACCGCTTTTTCCTTTGTAACCTGCTTGTGATTTTCTACTACAGTGGCGTCATATTTCAGCACTTTCAGTATTTCCGGCATGTTTTCCTTCAACACGAAATCGTCTTTAATTTCAAAAGCTTCTGTTTTTCTCAAAGCGACGTCCGTAAGGTTGATCTTTTCTTTCAGCATTTGTACTTCTTCGTCCCTCACGCCTTCAAAAACCTCAACATCGACGTTGCTGTACTCTTTGACTCCAAATACGGCCGCGGCTCTTACCCTGAATTTTCTTTCATTGACAATGGTAAAGTCAATGGATTCAATGTTCGGTGTAATGGCTAAATCGGAATGGGGCGCCGCCTTCATCTCCATATCATTTTTAAATGGGATGCGGGATTCGATCGCTACGATAGGCTCCCCGTCCACCATATGCTCCGGAACATAAAGGGTCTGCAGAATCAGGTCTCCGGAAACCCTGATCCGGTCGCCGTCTGCCTGCGCGGTATGTATCTCCCGCTCGGACAGCTTTATCTTGCCGTCCATCGCAAGGATACTCGCCAAATCCGGCTTTACATCGGGCACCAGGATATCTTCCTCGATGGTCATGCGGACCGGGTCCTTCTTTCTCATATCCACCAGCTTCAGCTTGCTGCTCATCGGGCTTCCGGCTGTGGGAACGATCTTCGGCGGAACAGTTTTGGGGACGAACGCAGGCTGAAATGGGGGGCGCGGGGTTGACGACTTTGAGAATGCCGGAGCTGCCGCAGCAAAATCTATTTTGCTTTCCTCGGCTTCCGCCAATTCTGCACTCACCTTTTCTGCTGCTTCCAAATCGACGCTTACCTCTTCCGCTTCCTCCAGATCGGCACTCACTTCTTCCGCTTCCTCCAGATCGGCACTCACTTCTTCCACTTCTTCCTCCGGAGCTGCGTTTACTGCCTCTGTTTCTTCTGTTAAATCTGCATCCTCAGCCTCGACAAAGTCTGCTTTAACCTCCTCTGCCTCAGCCGAATCCATTTCCTCCGCCCGAATCGAATCCGCATACGCAGCAAGCGGAGCTTCCTCCTGCGCCGGGGCGAAAACTCCCTCCGCCGGTTCTCCGAAACCACGGGACGCGTCGTCTGCCTGTATATCGAGCATCTCCGATTGTTCTTCACTTTCTGCCGCCTGCATTACGCTGTCGTGCAGCACTTTTTCATAGGCTGCCGGATCAAAACGACCCGTCGCGCCCCTGGGCACGTAATGGAAATTATATTCGTCTGCCTCTTTTGCAGGCTGCAAAGCATAATCTGGAATTTCTTCAAACTCAAACGGGTCCTTTTTGAACGTCATCTCATTTTCCCCCTCTATCTACAGTTCGTTCCACTGTTCGTTGCTATAATGATATTCTGCGGGAGGGCTTGTTATGACAAAAAAATGGTACGGAAGCACGGCATAAAAAAGGCCCGCCGTAAAAGGCGAGCCAATTTATTTTTTTACCGGATAACTTCTCTTGCCATCTCTAAAAACTCACTCTTTTCCACGACGCATCCCATATCCATCAGGTTATAGGCGATGCCGTCCTTGGTCCAGGTTACGAATTGAACGTCTGAAACTTCAATTTCATCCCCGCCGCCGGTGCTGATCCACATTTCCCCCCGATCTATTTTCTGCTGCTCTTCTTCCGTAATGACATAGCCCTCGGGAACGAGTTTATCCGTTATTTTGGAATAGACCAATT
>CAMJRV010000287.1 GCA_946408315.1 uncultured Bacillota bacterium
TTGCATGGGCGTCGCTCCCGCGTGATTTCCGACTCCCGCTATCGTTACTTCAATGGTAGTCATGCCAAAGATCGCGTCCACGATCCCGACGGACTTCCCTTCCTGCGCAAGAACGGGTCCCTGCTCGATATGAAGCTCTAACATGGCCTTCACCGCATCAAAGTCCCAGACCACGTCCTCCCTTCGATAAGCCGGGAATCCACAGCTTTTCAGGACTTCTCTCAGGGAGTTTCCGTCGTCGTCCTTCAGCCGGTCCAGGTCCTCCTCACCGTAAAGGCCGGCGGCGAACTTGCTGCCGGTCATGGTGGAACCAAAGTTGGACCCTTCCTCTTCCGCGAAGGCGACGACCTCCACCTCAGAGGCGCGGCTGCTGTTCTCCCGGACAAGGGTGCGCAAGACCTCCAGGCCGCCGGCTACACCGTAAATTCCGTCAAGCCACCCGCCGTTCCGAACCGTATCGATATGGGAGCCGATCCGTATTTTTCGTCCCGCCTCCCTTCCCTCCGAAATCATTCCGGCCGCTTCTGAAGGGCTCCCGGGATAGTTGATATACATGTTTCCGACGGCGTCCGTCCGCACTGTAAAGCCTTCGGTCTCCGCCGTTTCTCTAATAAACTCCCTGGCTTTCCGGTCGTTTTCACCGTAGGAAAACCGGGTCACGCCGCAGTCCGGCGTGTCGGTAAAGCTCTTCAGCCGATGTAAGTCGGAAAGCAGCCTTTCTCCGGATATCTTCATCTCAACCTCACTTTTCACCATAGGTATGCCCAAGCTTTTCGCCATAGGCATGCCCGAAGGGTTTGCCGGGAACAAATTTCCCCTGTCCCTTTTCGCCTATGTACGTTCCGTTCTCTACGATTTTATTGCCGCGAAGGAACACCGTCTCCGCTCTTCCCTTTTGCGCGAAGCCTTCAAAGGGGCAGTAATCGACTCCCTCCAGATTGTTGGCGACGCTGATGGTACCCTCATAGTCGGGATCGAAGATCACGATGTCCGCGTCAAAGCCGATTCCGAGCTCGCCCTTCTTCGCAAGGCCGTTGATCCTCGCGGGCATGGTAGCGAACAGGTCCACGAACCGGCTCTTCGATATCTTTCCCGTGCAGACGCCGTAGGTCCACAGGATATTCATGCGATTTTGCAGGCTCGGCGCGCCGTTTGGAATATCGGCAAAGGAATTCCCCTCCCCGAAGCCCATATGTTTCTGATGCTCGTAATCAAAGCCGCAGTGGTCGGAGCTGACCGCGTTGAGCCACTTCTTATCGACAGCCTCCCAAAGGGAAGCCCGGTGTTCTTCCGTCCGCAAAGCCGGCGAGCAGACGTATTTCGCCCCTTCAAAGCCGGGACGCGCCAGATCCTCCGTATCGAGCACCAGGTAATGAGAACAGGTTTCTCCGAACACCGACTGGCCCCTGCTGTACGCCTGCTTGATCTCTTCCAGCGCTTCCTTTGCGGAGACGTGGACGACATAGAGCGGAGCGTCCGCCAGTTCCGCCAGGTAGATCGCCCGTCTCGTCGCTTCCGCCTCTACGACGGGAGGTCTGGAAACCGCGTGATAGTACGGCGCGGTCTTTCCCTCCGCGATCAGCTTCTTCGTGAGCACGTCGATCATTTCAGCGTTCTCCGCGTGGACCATCACGGTAATGCCCGCTTCCTTTCCCTTGAAAAGCGCCTTCAGGATCGCATCGTCGTCCGCGTGAAAGAACATCCCCTTGTATGCCATGAAAAGCTTCATGGTCGGATATCCCGCCTCGGCCAGCTTCGGAATCTCGTCGATCACCTCCGGCCTGGGATCGGTCATCACGCTGTGGAACGAATAGTCCACCATGGCGATCCCCTCGGCGTCCGTTTTCCGGTACTCGTCGATGGATTCCACCAGACCTTTTCCCTGGGCCTGATTCACAAACTCGATCAGCGTTGTCGTACCTCCCACCGCCGCCGCATTTGAGGTCTCAAAGCCCCGCACCTTACTTCCCTTGTAGGTGAACGAAAAATGAACATGCTGGTCGACGCCTCCCGGAAAAACGTATTTCCCTGCGGCGTCTACAATCTCGTCCGCCTCGATTTCCAGGTTCTCACCGATTGCACGGATCGTTTCTCCCTCTACATAGAGATCCGCCCGGAATTCGTTTTCCGCTGTAACGACTGTCCCATTTTTAATTAAAACAGACATGGTTCCACCTCCGAATTGAAATTCTTTCTTCTATTCATTGTATTTCAATTTTCAGCGCAATACAACTCCCATATGCTCCTCGTGCGGCTTTGCCGTCCCCGAGGCTTTATGTTATACTATATGAAAAAAGCAGCTGGCGCCACTGCCCTTGGAGCCCCGACGGCCTTTGGTCACTGGCACATTTTACTCAGGAGATAAAAATGAAAGAAGTAACGATAGAAAGAGCGATCCTGCATATTTTAGACACGAACATCGGCACCCCCGTATTGTCCGAACGGCTCCTGCCCCTGGACGAATCCGCCGAGTTTTTTACAAAGCACATCGAGAGATTGTCGAAAGACAGTGAGGTCAAGGAATGCGTTTTTGACGAGGGAGACAATCCCATCCGGGATCTGGTCACGGGGATGGATGAGGAGCGTTTTATCCCCGCTTCCCAGCAGATGGCATCATCTTTATACGATATCATGGCGGGAAATCCCGACATTCCACCGGCCGACGTCCTCTTTGCGGTTTTCCGATGCGAGAGCGGGCGGTTTCTTGGCCTGATCAAGTTCAATTACAAAGAGGCGTACACCCACAGTCTCGCCAGCATAGACGGAGCGACGGCATCCAGCGTAATCAAGCACAGGGCCTTATACGCCACCGAAGCGCAGAAGGTGGACGAAGGCGCCTTTATCAACCTTTCCAATCATGAAATCAGTATTAAAGAGAAAAAATACGAAATCGACGGGCAGAAGGACTACTATCTTTCCAGCCTGTTTCTCAGAACCCAGCCCGCCCGGTCCTACAAAGAGCAGTATCGTCTCGTGGAAAAGTCGGCGGAGCAGGTCGTAAAGAAATATTATACCGGAGATTCCCTGAAGCAGGCGGAAGTAAAAATGGCCATCAAGGAAAATGTGGACAGGAATCTGGAAATCGACATCGACGATCTGAGCAGGGACGCCTTTTCCGACAGTCCCGACATGCAGGTCCAGTACAAGCAGGAGCTTGCCCAGAAGGGCTTTGTGGGCAAAAAGATCAAGATCAATCAGCAGATCTATGACGAGCTGGAACGGAACCATAAGATCATAACGGACATCGGCATCAAGATGGAAATCCCGGCCGAACTGATGAAGGATAAGAGCAGATTGGAGTTCATCGTAAATCAGGATGGAACGATGTCCATCCTGATTAAAAATATCAATGAAATGAAAAGCAGATAAAACGTCCGCCCCGGCCTACTGTTCGGAAAGCAGTTTCGTCCAATATTTGTCATAGACGGTAGCCGCGCTGCCGATATCGAGCTGGAGGAAGTAATTGTCCTTCATATGCTGCGGAATATCGATGGCGGGATTTTTCTTGTAGGAATCGTCTGTCAGCTCGATGGCCGCAACATTCGGGCAGGTGTACGGATTTTCTTTCAGGTTTTCAGCCATGACTTCCGCATCCAGGAGCCAGTTCAGGAACTTCTCCGCGTTTTCCTTGTTCTTGGCGCCGGCAGGGATTACGAATTCATCGACGCCGAGCTGGATCGGGTCGGACAGGTCCGCCACCTTCAGATGAGGCGCTTCCGCAAAAGCTCTTCCGGCCTGGCCGTCAAAGAGCAGAGCTGCCGAGCAGGCTCCGCTGATGATCGCCTGTTCCGTATCGTCGCTGACCAGAGTCTTCGTATTCTTGATATATTTCTGCAGCCAGCCGTAGGCTTCCGCAATTTCCTTTTCATCGGTGCTGTTCGGATCATAGCCGAGGGAAACGAGAGCGATCGGGAACAGGTTTCTGATGCCTGTCACGGAAGCGATCTGACCCTTCAGCTCCGGAGAGAGCAGGTCGTTGTACGTCTTGATCTCGACCGGACAGGTTTCCGGATTGTAGACCACATAGATATAGTTCATCAGATATGGAATGGCATACTTGTTCTCAGGATCAAATTCCCTGTACTTATACGCATCTCCCAGATTTGCAAAGTTCGGGATATTGTCGAGATTGATTTCAGCCAGCTTGCCCGCGTTGATCAAACCGGTCATATCGGCGTCGCACGGCATGACCAGATCATACTGATCCCCTCCGCCGCTCGTCAGCTTCGCCGTCGCCTCTTCTGAGGAATTCATGTAAGAGAAATTCACCTTGATTCCGTATTCCTCTTCAAACCCCGAAACGACGCTTTCGGACATGTAATCCGACCACATATAGATGTTCACCTCTCCGTTGCTCGTGTCCGCCTTATTATTTGCGCCGCAGGCTGCAAGAGAAACTACCATAACGGCAATCAGCATGAGCGAAAGAAATTTTTTTACTGTCATCATAGTCGATTAACCCTCCCTAAAGTTCATATCACTTAAAAAT
>CAMJRV010000288.1 GCA_946408315.1 uncultured Bacillota bacterium
ATTCGATCGGAAGCCGCCGCTATAGCCGTTGCTAAAAAAATCTGCCGCTAGCTAAAAAAACCTGTGGTAATCTTCTTTCGGCATAAATTGAAGAACTGCAGGCATGTTTTGACTGATGATATCATATTTAGCGGTTAATATTTCTCTGACCTCCTGCAAGCTTCTATAATAGTTATCGTCACGTGGTTCACAGCCACAGCAACGGATGCAGTTTGATTTCCACACTTCACACCCCTGGAAGGGGTTTGCTGTCCCGAGGTATAATTGTCTGCAGCTGTCCACGAAGAGTATTCTCCCTCCGTAATTATTCGGATTATGAAGTCCGTTTAGGAAGATTGAACTGAAGTGAATGCCGTCTTCAGAGACATAAAGATCAAATCCGATCGGGTATCGAATGGCTCTTAATATCTCGACGACACTTTCGTAGATTTCAATTAATATTCGGGTTACTTCCTGGCCGATGAGCTGCTCTAAAGCGATTCTGTTCGCTAAAAGTGTGGTCAGTATTACTTCCATATTACTGGAATCATCAAAAGTACTTATGAGCAGTTTGTTGTCGAATTCCTGTATCTGCCATGCGTATACATTAAAGGGGTTGTTAAATCCCGAGCCGAGACCCGATGCGCTTTCGGAAGCGATTCTTTCTGTCGTTAACGGTAAAAACGGATTTCCGCCGACAACTAACTGCCAATCGTCATTCGCGCTTATTCTTATAACATCGCAGCCTCTTGGAATTGCCCAGGATAATGGTAATTCCTTTGTACCGCCTACATAGAGATGGTTTCTGAAGACGCCCATGCTAAGGGTGTAAACATTCGAGGGATCTCCAAAACCTTTATCAACAATAAGTGTCCAATCATTCAGTCTTGGTTCGGGACCATTTGTTCTCCAAACCTGGGCTCCTTCCGGATTACTTACTCCTACATAGATCCTGTTGTTAAATACCGCCATATTACTGATGGGACTTGTTGGGTTCCTCGCCGAATCGAACCCGGGCGCATTTACATCGATCAAGCTTTCCCATGGATAAAATTCCGGATCCTGACTGCTGTATAACAGCGGCGGCGAGTTTTGGTTTCCCTCCTCTATGGTGGAAACGTATAATTTCCCGTTTTGTACTGCCATCGCTCTCGATGAGGTCCCCTGTAAAACAGAGTCCGGAAGGATAAACCAGTTTACTCCGTTGGTCGTTTTCAGAATTTGCGCTCTTCTGCCGAAGGTTGCGGCATACAGACAGGGGCTGCCTCCAAAAGGCTGATATTGAATCATAAACCGAAAGCCCGTAATCCCCGAATCGGCAGGGGCTTTATAAACCCTTTCCCATGGAAGCGAACCATTCTTTTTATATCTCCAAATTTCAGCCTGATTATCTGTCGGATCTGGCTTTATGAGCGCAGGAAGCTGAGTCCTGGGCTCAATGGATCTTATTATATTAACCAGTATATTTCTGCCTGTACCTACATAAATATATTCACCCAGATCGCTCATGGACCAGGCGTAGTTATTCTGTCTTGCATTGTTAAGGTTGCTGGTATCAAATCCGTTTGTTGGAGTCAAATTATAGAAATTTGACATTTCATTTTCTCCTTTCAAAATGCTCTATAGCACTAATAATATGTGAAAGAAGAACAATATGTTAAACGACCCCTCCGAGCCGGGATTAAGAAGCAGTAAGCGCTTTTTTCTATGGAAAGCTGCGATTTAATGCTGTATAATAATACACGTATATACTATGAAAAAGAATGGATTTGGAGGACATAAGATGAAGGTACAAGTCTGTGTAGGTTCAAACTGCACATTACTGGGTGCAATGAATATTTTAGATCAGCTTGATGACTTGCAGGATATTATCAGTGAAAACTCGGACGATTATACGGAGGAAGTGCTTGAAGTAGAAGCCATTAAGTGTTTGGGATTTTGCAAAGGAACAGAGGAAAAGGTGGCTCCTATTGTAGTTGCGGACGGCGAAGCTATGTTTCATGCTACAGGTCAGGCTGTAATGGAGAAGATCGTAAATAAGTTGAAAAAGTGATGGAAGTATACCCTGTGGGAGTAATTTATAATGAAGGAAAGTTATGATAATTTAATAAACATCAGGAGACAGGTGTTTGAAAGAATCGCCGAAATGGCTTATGCGGATACTGATTTGGCGGAACTGGAGAAGGCGGCTTTTGAGCTCTTGCCGGGCGAGGTGGCTACTTATAGAGACAGTATCTTCAGAGAAAGGGCCATATTGGAGGAGCGGCTCAGACTAACGATAGGATTAGATGTAAGAAAACCAACGGAGTACTATCGTGTTACTGACGGAATTTCTGCGGTAGATGTGGATCGGGCTCATTTTATTGAGCCTTTGGTAAGCGTCATTTCCTATGCCTGTGAATCCTGTCCGACGAAAGCTTTTGAGGTGACAGACAACTGCAGAAAATGTCTGGCGCATCCATGTACTAACGTATGTCCGACAAATGCGGTTTCCCTTGGAAAGGACAGAGCAATTATCGATCAGAAAAAATGTATCAAATGCGGCAGGTGCAAGGAAACCTGTCCCTACAGTGCAATTGTACTGTACGAGAGGCCCTGTGCCGCTGCATGCGGTGTTAATGCTATCGACAGCGACTATTTGGGAAGGGCTCAAATAAACAGTGACCGGTGTGTATCCTGCGGACGCTGTATCATTCAGTGTCCTTTTGGAGCAATTGCAGACAAGTCTCAAATATATCAGCTTATCAAAGCGTTAAAGTCCAATGAGCACATGTATGCCATAATAGCTCCATCGTTTCTGGGTCAATTCGGACCGTTGGCCAGTCCTCTTCAAATCGTTGAGGGGATAAAGCAGCTCGGATTCAAAGATGTAGTAGAGGTGAGTCTGGGTGCAGATGTTACAACGCTTCGTGAGGCAAAAGAATTTCTTGAAAAAGTGCCGGCAGAGATTCCTTATATGGGAACAAGCTGCTGCAATTCCTGGACGATAATGGTTGAAAAGCTGTTTCCCGATCAGTATGAATACATATCGGACTCTGCTTCTCCGATGGTCGAGACTGCAAAGTATATTAAGGATAAGGATCCGGATGCAAATATTACGTTTATCGGACCATGTATTTCTAAAAAGCTGGAAGCGTTAAGAGAAGATGTCAAGGATTATGTGCATTTTGTTATAACCTTCGAAGAAATCATGGGTATGTTCGTTGCCAAAGAGATAGAATTATCGGAAATAGAGGCGGATCAAGAAATACAGGATGCTTCCGCATTAGGCCGGGGCTATGCCATTGCGGGCGGGGTTGCTGACGCTGTAAAAAATGTTGCTTTGGAAATTGACCCCGAAAGGGAGATCAATGTAGAGTGCGCGACCACTCTGTCTGAGTGTGTAAAGCTTATGAAACTGGCAAAAGCGGGAAAAAAGAATGGCTGCTTGATTGAAGGAATGGCATGTCTCAACGGATGTATCGGCGGACCTGGAACCTTAGCCTCGGTAAGCCGTGTTAAAAAGGCAGTCGCAGAATTTAAAAACCAATCATCCTATAAAACTCCATTCGATAATGAGGTTATCGATGAAACATTAAGAACGAAATAGACTTATGTAGGCTGAAGCTCGCTCACACTGCGGATCTCAGCCTGCATTTTTTATTGCTGAAAATCAGAATGAAACAACGATATCAAAATTGTCATCGGGAGGTTATGACAAGATTGGTTTTCTTTAAATTGCATATGCTTTGTCTTGCGTTTACTATTAGGGTAAAATAATAAGGGAGGTAAAGCTATGGATACTGTAAAAGTTGAACCTGCTCCGAAGAACAGTCTTAATTTCAAGGCTGGTGTTCAAAAATTCGGGGGCTTCATGGCCGGCATGATCATACCGAATATCGGAGCGATCCTGGCCTGGGGTCTTATCACAATGTTTGTTATTCCTACAGGCTGGCTGCCGAATGAGACCCTTGCCCAAATGGTCGATCCCATGATCAAATGGCTGATCCCAATTCTGGTCGGGTATACAGGCGGCAAGCTGGTACATGGCGTAAGGGGCGGCGTAGTAGGCGCAGTTGCGACATATGGTATTATTGTAGGTGCTTCCATTCCGATGATCCTTGGAGCCATGCTGATGGGTCCTTTGGGCGGATGGGTGGCAAGGGCATTCGACAAATCGGTCGAAGGCAGGATTCGAACGGGTTTTGAAATGCTCGTAGATACTTTCTCCGCAGGCATTATGGGAGCACTGCTTGCCATCTTTGCGTTTGTGATCGCAGAACCCATTGTGTTCGCGATTTCAACAACGCTTGGCAGCTTTGCCGAAGCGGTGACAAATGCGGGACTTCTTCCCCTCATAGCTATCGTAATTGAGCCCGGTAAAGTATTGTTTCTGAACAACGCGATCAACCACGGAGTATTGGGCCCCTTGGGAATACAGCAAGTCACAGAAATGGGCAAGTCAGTATTCTTCCTGCTGGAAAGCAACCCCGGACCTGGTCTCGGC
>CAMJRV010000289.1 GCA_946408315.1 uncultured Bacillota bacterium
GGACGATGATGAGAGAAGCTTCCGGCGCAGCTCCCCGGTAAACCCTATCTCTGCTTCCCCTTCCGTTGCCGGCCGCAACGCCCGCAACCGCCGTGCCATGCCCGATAAAATCCATGTCCGGTATGACCCGGTTGGGCTGCGGACTTGCCAAAGCGAGGTTGATTTCTGTCTCGTTATACTCGCTTCCTCCTTTAAAACCTTGCGGAGGAGTCCCTTGCCCGGCCTGATCCCATATGTATAAAATCCGAGTATCACCGTTATCGTTTCTGAAATCGGGATGGGTATAATCTATCCCGGAATCAATAATTCCAACCAGCGTACCCTTTCCCGACAGCCCAAACAATGCTTTGTTTTGCACAGGCGCAATGCAGGCGGCGTCAAGAGCATCCTGCAAAACAAATTGCAGCCGCTTGGGCAGCTCTATGTGCTCAATTTCAGGCTGGTCGGACAGCCGTGCAATTTGAAGCTGATTTAAGGTGATAATGGCATATTTTTCACTGAGTATCTCTACTTCCACATCGAGGATACTTTCCAATCTTAAGATATCCCCATGATATTTTACGATGACTTCCCAAGTATTATCTTCCGGACTGTAGCCGTCCTCATTAAAAAAAGGCATAAAGCATCTCTTTTTTCACATAACCGCTGGTCCACTTTTCACTATCCCAAAAATATCCCTGCACATATGTCGACGTAAATCCAATGGGAAAGAACCAGAACTCCTGGCAGTTATTCAACCAAAGATAAAACAACATATGGGTATTCCTTCTGTGAAAGTTATTTTTATCAATTGCATATGACAGCCGAGGGAGGATAGTAGGAGGAGAAATGGGCGGGCACTTATGCTTTAGAAAGTTGTGCATATCTGATTGATTTTCATTTCGTTGCATATGTATTCTCCTTATCATTATATGCCTGCTTCAAAGATGAATTTATGTTAATATATGCGATTTGAAGGGCAAATTATAACCCCAATAAAACAGAGAACCCCGCCAACCCAGTGTTTCCGTTGGGTTGCGGGGTTTAATTCATTATTTCATTATTCCCACTCGATGGTTGCCGGAGGCTTCGGCGAAAGGTCGTAGCAGACCCGGTTGACGCCGGGGACCTCCTTGAGAATCCGATCGGTAATTTTAAGCAGCACCGGCCAATCGATCTGCTCCACATCCGCGATCATCGCGTCGATGGTGTTGACCGCTCTCAGGATGACAGGATATTCAAAGCTGCGGGCGTTGTCCCGCACACCGACGGACTTGAAATCCGGAACGACGGTAAAGTACTGCCACACCGTCTTGTCCAATCCGGCTTTCGCAAACTCTTCCCGCAGAATGGCATCGGATTCCCTCACGCATTCGAGGCGCTCATGGGTGATGGCGCCAAGACAGCGCACTCCGAGACCGGGGCCCGGGAACGGTTGGCGGTAGACCATCTCATCCGGTAGGCCGAGCTCCACGCCGCAGGCGCGGACTTCATCCTTGAAAAGCTGGCGCAGCGGCTCGACAAGCTCAAACTTCAGGTCGTCCGGCAAACCGCCGACGTTATGGTGGGATTTCACCATCTTTGCAGTCTTCGTGCCGCTTTCGACGATGTCCGGATAAATGGTACCCTGGGCCAGGTAATCGATTCCCTCAAGCTTGCGGGCCTCCTCTTCAAACACGCGGATGAATTCCGCACCGATGATCTTGCGCTTTTCTTCCGGATCTGCGACATCCTTGAGCTTATTTAAAAACCGTTCGTTTGCGTCGACATAGACGAGGTTGGCGCTCATCTGATTGCGGAAGACTTCCACAACCTGTTCCGGTTCCCCCTTGCGCAGCAAACCGTGATTGACATGAACGCACACGAGCTGGCTGCCGATGGCTTTGAGCAGCAGCGCCGCAACCACAGAGGAATCGACTCCGCCGGAAAGGGCAAGGAGCACCTTCTTGCCGCCTACCTGACGGCGAATCAGTTCGATCTGATCGGCGATAAAGTTTTTCATATTCCAGTTGGCTTCGGCTTTGCAAGTCCCAAATACAAAGGAGTGCAGCACTTCCGCCATGGCTTTTTCATCTGTCGGCCATGCAGGAAGAATTTCTCCGGAAGCAGCCCGGTCATGAGCGACGGCCAGCACCGGGATACCGCAGCCGTAGATGTCGGCGGAGACGGCGATCTTCTCACCGTCGATCACGTCGTTGGGGCCGCCGTTGACGATGATGCCCTTAACGTTGGGTAGAGCCGCAAGCTCCGCCGCCGTGATGTCGTGGGGATATATTTCGCTGTAAACGCCGAGATCGCGCACAGCCCGGGCAACGCCTGTATTATCGGTGCTGCCCAGATCGAGAATAACAATCATGTCTTGTTTCATTCTGCTTTCCTTTCGTCAGTTGGTGAAGTTATCGAAATAACCCTGGATCAGGATGATCGGGGTCCCTTTGTCCCCGGAACCGCTCGTCAGATCGCACAGCGAACCGATGAGATCGGTCAGGCGGCGGGGAGTCGTTCCCTGAGACGCCATATCTCCCACAAGGTTGTCCTTTTTCTCTTTGATACGATTTTCAATAGCTTTTTGAAGTGCCTCGCCGGAAAGATCCGCAAAATCGTTGTCCGCGAGATATTTGAGCTTGATCTCGTTCGGCGTGCCGTCCAGGCCCGGGGTGTTCGCTACCGATACGCAAGGATCGGCAAGCTCCCAGATCTTTCCGACAGGGTCCTTGAAGGCGCCGTCGCCGTAAACCATAACCTCGATATGCTTTCCTGTTACGACAAGAAGCTTCTTCTGGATTTCCTCCACCAGAGGCATGCAGTCCCGCGGGAAAAGCTTGACTTTGTCCTCGGTGGATTTGTTGGAGCCAAGCAGGCCGAACCGCTCGTTGAATCCGCTGCCGTCCACGGTCGCGTTGAGAATGTCGTCCAATCCGCAAACTCTTTCCGCACCGGCTGCTTTGAGAATGCGCTTCGTACGAACGCGGGTATGGATATCACAGCACAGCACATTTTTCGTATATCCTAAGATCACCCGCGGATCGTTGGCAAAGAGGATTTCGCACTCGGCCCCCGCTTCCCGGACGAGATCGCCGTAATACTGCACATAGTCCACGCCGGTGAACGTGTGCTTGTTCTCACCGAACAACTCGCGGTATTTCTCCAAAGTGAGCACATCGCTGTAGGGATTGATTCCCGCCGCATCGATCTGATCCAGAGAGACAAGCTCGTTGCCGACCTCGTCGCTCGGATAGCTGAGCATAAGCACCACCTTTTTCGCTCCCTGGGCGATACCCCGCAGGCAAATGGAAAAACGGTTACGGGAAAGGATGGGGAAAATGACCCCGATCGTCTCGCCGCCAAGCTTATTTTTTACGTCTGCCGCAATTGCGTCTATCGAAGCATAGTTTCCCTGTGCACGGGCCGCCACCGATTCGGTTACCGAAACGATATCGCGGTCGCGCAGGGAAAAGCCCTCTTGCTTTGCCGCTTCCAGCACACTGTCTACAACAATTTGAGCAAGGTTGTCGCCCTCCCGGATGATGGGGCAGCGAATTCCTCTGACTACAGTACCTATTTTACGTTCCATCTCATTATCTCCAAACTTTACAGGATTTTTACTTCCCTATTATAATATAAAGTCTGCCCATAGGGGAAGAAAAATCGACAAATTTACAGGTTTCCGTTGAAAGAAATCCGATTCCGCTTCCAATCGGGACGGTTTTCGAGTTAAAATCAAGGAAACGTCCTAGCGGATTGCCGGCGCATAAAATTGGGAATCGGTTTCAGGCTTCTTCGGAGAGATGCCCGGCCCAGCGCGGGAATTTTTCTGTAACCTTTTGGGCGTTCGTTCGTTTGTTAAGTGAGGGGGGAGAGAAAGTGCACCGTGATATTTTAGAGCAGCTCTATGTCCGCTATTACAAGCCTGCATTCCTATACACGCTTTCTCTCTGCAATGACCGGGGTCTGGCCGAGGATATCGTTGCGGATGCCTTTGTCAAATTGTACTTGTCGCTTTCCGATCATCAGTCGCCGTTTCAATATCTCCTTTTGCGCACATGTAAAAACTTATGGATCGACCATCTAAGGCGGCAAAAAAGGAATGCTCCCTCCGAAAATGATCCGCTGCGCGAGATTGCCGACGGGGACACTCCCGAGGAAAGACTCTTGCAAAACGAGAGGCTGTCCGTTCTGTATCATTGCATGAGACGATTGCCGGAAGCAGAGCGGGAAATCCTGGTATTGTATTACTTTGCAAATCTGCGCCTCAAAGAGATCGCGCAGCTGCTCCGGGCTACTCCCGGGAGTGTAAAAACGCGAATGTTCCGCGCACGGCGGAATCTGAAAAAGATGTTGGAGGACAACGGCTATGAATTTTAGAGAAGCATTCCAAAACTATAAATCTGAAACGGCCACACCGGAAGAAACCGCGTATGTCGAGCTGGAAAAGGTTACGAAGTCGATCCGCAGGCGCAGCCGCAATC
>CAMJRV010000290.1 GCA_946408315.1 uncultured Bacillota bacterium
AACCCTTCTTTACGAAATGAAGAAGAGAAAGAATCAATACGGCGTGGCATCCCTTTGTGCAGGCGGAGGAATGGGAACCGCTGTCGTCATCGAAGTTTTATAAATAAGGCAGGTAAAAGTTATGTATAAGGTGAGTGATCTATTAGCGGAATACAAGAAAAAACTGGTATCTGCTGATAAGGCAGTACAGGTAGTAAAATCAGGAGACAGAGTTCATTACGGACTTTTTAACGGGCTTGTTGTGGATTTGGACCGTGCGCTTGCGAAGCGGACCTTGGAACTGGAAGATGTAAAAATATGTACCAGTATATGGGCCTACCCGAATCCCCCGCAGATCCTTGTGGAGGATCCGGATGCAAAGCACTTCAAGTATTTGAGCACCCATTTCAGCGGTCTTGACAGAAAGATGAATAAGGCAGGCCGCTGCTGGTACGTCCCCGTCCAGTTCAGAGAGAACCCGAAATACTGGAGCGAAAATGTGGGAGACATCGACGTCGCCATGCTTCAGGTAGCGCCGATGGACCGGTATGGAAACTTCAATCTTGGTCCGCAGATCGCGGAATATTGGGGAATTCTGGAAAGGGCAAAGGTCGTTATCGTTGAGGTAAATGAAAAGCAGCCCATTGCCCATGGTATGCAGACGACCATCAATCTTTCCCAGATCGACTTTATCGTGCATGGCTCCAATCCGGATATGCCGATTATCAAGGCGAAGGAGCCCAATGAGATAGATAAAAAAATCGCGGCCCTGGTGGTTGACAAAATCAGCAGCGGAAGCACCCTGCAGCTCGGCGTCGGCGGCCTGCCCAACTATGTGGGAAGCATGATCGCCCATTCCGATATCCGGGATTTAAGCGTTCATTCGGAAATGTTTGTGGACGCGTATTACAAGCTTTACTGTGAAGGCAGGATCACCGGAAATAAAAATATTGACAAGGGCAAAATGGTATATACGTTTGCACAGGGGTCCCAGGAGTTGTATGATTTTATTAACGACAATCCCGTCGTGTGCGGTGCTCCCGTGGATTATGTAAACGCGGTTGAGACGATCGCGGCGAACGATAAGGTCGTGTCCATCAACAGCTGTCTTCAGGTGGATCTGTTCGGACAGGTCAATTCGGAATCCTCAGGCTGGCAGCATATCGGCGGGACCGGAGGCCAATTGGATTTCGTCATGGGAGCCTTTAAATCAAAGGGCGGCCAGAGCTTCCTCTGCACTCCGTCCGTGAGAGAAAATAAGGACGGGACCCTGGAATCATTGATTATGCCAAGATTGCCGGAAGGATCGATCGTGTCGGTGCCCAGAGCGTCCACCCATTACCTTGTCACGGAATACGGCATGGTCAATCTGAAAGGAAAGTCAACCTGGGAAAGAACCGAATTGCTGGTTTCCATTGCCCATCCCGATTTCAGAGATAATTTGATCAAAGAAGCGGAAAGAATGGGAATCTGGTGCAACAGCAGCAAGATTCAGCCATAAGGAAAGAATCGCGCAGAAGGAAAAAGTATGGTAAAGACAATAGGATAAATTGTTTTTATAAATTCACAAAAATAGGAGGATAATCATGAATAATTTTACATTTTACAGTCCAACTTTCTTTGCGTTTGGAAAAGACAGAGAAAGTGAAACCGGAAAATATGTTAAGCAATTTGGCGGGACGAAGGTATTGATTCACTACGGCGGAGGTTCCGTCATCAAATCGGGTCTTATGGACCGCGTCAAGGCTTCTTTGGATGCGGAAGGGATCACTTATCTCGAATTGGGCGGCGTCAAACCGAATCCAAGAAGTGGCCTGGTCTATGAAGGAATTGACCTGTGCAAAAAAGAAAACATCGACTTTATCCTTGCAGTGGGCGGCGGAAGCGCCATTGACTCAGCCAAAGCAATTGCGGCAGGCGCTGTTTATGACGGCGATTTCTGGGACTTTTTCCTTGGAAAGTCCATTACAAAGGCACTTCCTCTCGGTACCGTGCTGACGATTGCGGCCACAGGAAGCGAAGGCTCCCCGGACACCATCGTTACCCATGAAGACGGCATGTATAAGAGAGCCGCAGACGGCGATGCGATCAGACCGGTATTCTCTATTTTAAATCCGGAACTGACGATGACCCTGCCGGCCTATCAGACCTTCAGCGGTATTACGGACATCATGTCCCATGTTTTGGAAAGATATTTCACGAATACGAAGGATGTTGAAATCACAGACCGTCTGGGAGAAGCTGTCCTTCTGACGATGATCAAGGAAGCCAGAAGACTTTTGGTCGATCCGAACAACTATGAAGCCAGAGCGAATGTGATGTGGGCAGGAATGGTTGCGCACAATGACAGTGTCGGCGTTGGCCGTGCGCAGGATTGGGCGACCCATCATTTAGAGCATGAATTGTCAGCGCTGTATGACTGTGCTCATGGCGCCGGATTGGCTGTCATGTTCCCTGCCTGGATGAAGTTTGCATATAAGCAGGATGTCAACAGATTTGCCCAGTTTGCAGTCAGAGTCTGGGGCTGTCAGATGAATTTTGAAGATCCGGAAGTAACCGCCCTTGAAGGGATTGCCGCTTTTGAATCCTTCCTGAAATCCATCGGTATGCCCACTTCCTTCGGTGAAATCGGAGCAAAGGAAGAAGATATCCCGACCCTGGTCGCAAATATGTTCTATCAGAAGCCAAACCACGGAAGCTTTATCAAGCTTACGGAAGAGACGTCTGCGGAAATCTATCGTTTGGCATTATAAATCAGGCCTTACGATAGGACCCGTTCAATCTAAGAACCCATATAGCACTATATGGGTTCTTAATATTTAACGTTTGAGAGAGTAGGGTTCGATACGATGAAAGATAGAAATAAAAGTTTGATTCAAGTTCATTCTGCCGTCCTGCTGTTTGGCATCACGGGACTATTCGGTAAATTTCTATTGCTCCCGGCGATGATCATCGTTTTGGGAAGAGTGTTTTTTTCCAGCGTTTTTTTAATCTTTGCAAATCTCTATTTGAAGAACAGCATTCGACTGAAGGTAAGGAGGCATTACTATTTTTTAATCATAATGGGGGTCATCCTGGCAGTTCACTGGAGTACGTTTTTTCACGCCATTCAGATATCGACTGTAGCAATTGGCCTGCTCACCTTTGCAACCTTTCCTGTCTATGTTACCTTTCTGGAGCCGTATTTTTTTAAAGAGCAGCTCAAGCTGTCAAGCATCCTCGTTTCTCTTATCACCTTGGCAGGCGTTGCCATCGTAGTTCCTTCTTTTGAATTGGGCAATCACATGACCCAAGGCATCCTGTGGGGTATCCTTTCCGCCTTTCTGTTCGCTTTTATTTCCATTTTAAATAAGAAATATGTAAGCGAGTATCCATCTCAGGTCATCACCCTTTATGAACATGGAATTGCAACGATAACGCTGATCCCGGCTCTGTTTCTTTATGATGTGAGCTTCCGGCCGGAGGATGTCCTGCTGCTTGCCATTCTGGGAGTGATCTTTACCGGAATCTCCCACGCGTTGTTTATCAGCGGATTAAAGCATATCAAATCGCGCACCGGCTCCATTATCGCATGTCTGGAAGTGGTATACGGAATCCTCTTCGCGGCATTATTTCTGGGAGAAATGCCGGGGGCGAGGGATCTGATCGGAGGCAGTATTATTCTGGCGGCCGCCTTCTATGTAACGGTGAAAAGTAAATAAAAATCAGGCTATTTCGTAGCATTACATTTGATGATTGGAGGTTCATGAACTTGAAATGGTTTTACAACTTGAAAATCAGTGTGAAATTGATCATTGGATTCCTCACAGTTTTGTTATTTATGGTGATCGTGGGATTTCTGGGGGTGTATGATATCGGTAAAGTCAATTCCTCTACGGATGATATGTATCATAATGCGCTGATTCCAATAAAAGATATTGCTGATGCTGACCGGCAAGCCATTTACCATAAGCTTGACCTGAACATGCTGATCAATGAAACCGATATAAACGAGATGAAATTGATAAAAAGCAACATGAATGCGGATGAAGCCAAGATGAAGACGTTCCTGGATTCTTTCGCAATGTCTGAATTAGACGAGAAGGAAAAGGAATATCTGGAGCAGTTTACGCCCTTATGGGAGGACTATATCACCAGCGCGGAGCAAGCGGCACAATACTCCTTTGAAGGAAACAAAGCTGCGGCGATAGATGAGATGAATAACAGGACAAATCCCGCTTTTAAAAAGGCAGATGACTTGTTTAACGAAATTATAAATTACAACAGCCAGCATGGCGATCAAATCATCACGGAGGCAAAGGCCTTGTATGAGCAGAGCAGAATGATCATTTTAATATTGATTGCTTCAGCGATTGTCATTGGCTTTGCCATTGCATTTGGAATCTCCGCGATGATCAGCAGGCCGATTCTTCTGCTGCGGGATGCTTCCAATAAGTTGGCATCAGGGAATATAGACGTTAAAAT
>CAMJRV010000291.1 GCA_946408315.1 uncultured Bacillota bacterium
TCGCAGAGGTGCGGAGCATCGATCCGAAGCTTTCCGCCGATGAGCTGCTGGAGCTGGCGGCCATTTCGGAGCTGCGTTCGGAACATCCACTCGGGAAGGCCGTCGTGGAGGATTACCGGCAAAAGAACGGCAAACAGCCCGAGCAGCCGGAGGATTTCAGGCTGCTGGCAGGACGGGGGGTATACGCCCGGTATGGAGGTCAGGAGATCTTTGCCGGAAACGAAGCCCTTTTCGCCGAACAGGATATCCCGCTTCCGTTCGAACTCACCCAGTCCGCGGAAAAAGCCAGGGAGGGCGGCAGTACGGTCGTCTATCTTTCCCGGAACGGTAAAGCCGCAGGCTTTATCGCTTTATCGGATACCTTGAGGCCTGATGCTGTGCAGACTGTAGACGCGATCCATCAGACGGGCATCCAGACAATTTTACTGACCGGAGACGGACAGTGCGCGGCTTCTCATATCGCTCAAATTGCAGGAATCAAAGATGTGCGCGCATGCTGCCTTCCGGAAAATAAGCTGGAAGAGATCTGTACCTGTCAGGGGAGAGGAGATCCGGTATGCATGGTGGGAGACGGGATCAACGACGCACCGGCGCTCAAAACCGCCCTCGTCGGTATTGCCATGGGCGGAATCGGCAGCGACATCGCGATTGAGGCGGCGGATATTGTCCTTGTAGGCGATGAAATCCGAGAGCTTCCTCATCTTTTGCAGCTCGCAAAAAAGACGATGCGGACCATCAAGGTAAACCTGGCCGCGTCCATGGCGCTGAATTTCGTTGCTATCGTTCTCGCGATTACCGGCATCCTGAATCCTGTCGTCGGCGCGCTGGTACATAACGCAGGCTCTGTCGCCGTGATTATAAATTCTTCGCTGCTGTTGAGATGGAGAAAAGCATAAGCGTTTCGGGGCCTTGCTTGATACGGATTCCGATTTCTGGAGAAATAACGGCTTGCAAGCAATGATGAGGCGGATTACAATCATAGAAGAAGCACTGGATAAAAAATTATGAACTGATGCGAGAAAGGAACGTTACCATGGCGAAACTGGTGGATTTTAAATGTCGGTATGCCGACTTTGAGGGGATCACTCCCGAATCTGCGGCGGTCTTCGGATTGAAGGTGCCGGATTTGTATTTCCGTGCAGAGGATATGGTTCTGCTGGCAAAGAATATCAAGAAGGAAAAAAACAGCACCTTCTGCAAGCTGCCCCTTGACCTTTGCGTTGAGGCGGAAAATTTGGGGGGGAAGATCAAATATGATGAATCTCCCCTGGGGCCGAGAAAACTGGAGGATGCGGTGCAAGATACGGAAGAGGTACTGAACCTGCCCGACCTTGACCCCGAGAGGGGGAGAATGGCCGAGGTTCTGCGGGCCTGCCGGCTGCTGAGCGAAGAGGGAGAGACGGTCGCCCTGGAAGTGCGGGGGCTTTTCAATATCCTCAATTCTCTGATGGATATCCAGAAGGTCTTTATGACGGCGGCCATGAAACCGGACGTCATGATGAAGGTGTGCGATAAGATCAGAGAAGGCCTGGTTACATACATTCTCGCTGCTGAAAAGGCGGGCTGCCGCCTGTTCTTCTATTCCGATGGTTCCGGAGGATTGAATATTATCGGCCCCAAATACGGGAAGAAGATAACGGACTGGTTTACCTATCCGCTTATAAAAGAACTTGCCGGAAAACTATCGCCGGAGAGCCTTGTCCATATATGTCCGAAAACTGCTTTCATGCTGGTGGGCTGCGATAAAGCAGCGTGGAAGAAGGAGGAAATCTCCGGAGACAAGGATTATTTAGAGGCGTATCTGGCGAATCCCGAGGTGAGGTTCGTCGGCCAGAGGTGCAGCAAGAATCTGAACGATGCGGCAGGGAAGCGGATCTATCATCTGGAACTTTTATAACGAATGATAAGAGGCTGTTGCAAAACAGAGAAAAATAGAAGCCTGTAATTTCCAGAGCTGTTTTGCAATAGTCTCTGTGTATAAAGGATCGGAATAAAATTTATTGGATCGCATAGAGATAGTCTTCGATCGTGCGTTTGATCACATCCCGGAGGAGTGCGACCGGACGGTTCGGAAGCTTGCCCTCCCGGACCTTGTAATATTGGATGGGCAGGAATTGACCGATCAGCGTGAGGGGGATATCCTTTCGGGATAAGTTCTCCAGCAGCGTATCGATACTCTTCTCGACCTGAGGATCGTTCAAATAGTACCGGGATCGGTCCGACTGGCTGAATGCACGCTTGAAGCGGAGTGTCTCCTCGTCGCCGCTGTAATAGTTTTTCCAGTAAGCCGGCTGCTCTACCATGATCCTGTCCAGGGTTTTCCTGAAATCCGACCGCTGGGAAGCGTCTGGATAAAGCTCTGCTTCTATACATTCCAGGGCGAAAAGTCCCTGACGAAGGGCGAAGGTCAGCGCCGGTCCGACTTTGAGGATGGCGATTCCGTCCCGGACCATTGCCCTGAGGCATTCTTTTGTCTGATAATCGGTGGAATGGCCTTCGAAGACGAGGTTGGGGTAGCTGTTTAAGACGCCGCATAATTCTTTCGCTTTCGAGCTCTGATAATAGAATACATCCGTATCGCCGAATTCGACGCCGGGCTGAACGACGACTCCGATGACCCTTTCCCACGCGTGAGAAAGACCGAGTGAGGAAAACGCATCCCGGAACGATTCGATCGTCGCGATGCAGTCTTCCGGCCTGGTGATCTCAAGCGTATCATGACTTTCCTGCGTGCCGCCCGGTATCGGTACTTCGCTTCCAATTACATAATAGGGAAGGGGGGCGTTGGGATTCTCTTCTCTGATTTTTTCAATTTTCTTTTCGGCTGCCAGGCAGAGACAGGCGGCGCGCTCTGCGATGACCGAGTCGGACAGAGGTTTGTCCTTGTCATCGGAAGAAAGCCGCATGCTGGTATCCAAATGGATCTTTGTAAATCCGGCGGCGGCATATGCCTCCACCAGAGTTTCCGCGTTGTGCATCGCCTCCTGATAGGAGAGCGATGTCCAGGTCAGCGGCCCCAGATGATCGCCGCCCAAAATCAGCCGGTCCATCGGAAAATTAAAATCCTTTGCGATGTTCGATACGTAGTTGTGGAAATCCACCGGCATCATGCCCGTGTAGCCGCCGAACTGGTTGACCTGGTTTGCGGTGGCCTCGATCAGCAGGTCCGTACCGGTTGCAAGAGCCGCCTCCATCGCCGCCTCGAGCACAAAGCGATTCGAGCTGCAGCAGGAGTACGCGCCGATCTTTCTCTCTCCGGTATTCATTCTCTTCAATATGTTCATAGTCTTTCTCCTACGCCTTTATGCTGTCGCCGGTAGCGATTTCGACCGGCATCTCCACAAATTTGGTGGAGGGCGCTTCTTTTTTGACCAGATAGTCGAAAAGAAGGCTCACCAATAAATAGCCCTGTCTTTGCGGATTTTGACCGATGGCAAAATCCAGGGTCCCATCCTTCAGAAGTCTGACGACATCCTCGATGAAGTCATGGCAGATCACTTTGACCTCTCCGTTCTTTCCGGTAGCCTTCAACGCCTGTCCCAGCCCCAGGATTCCGCCGCCTGCGATATAAATACCGGAAAGGTCGGGATATTTCTGAAGGAATTCAAAGGCGATCTGAAATGCCAGATCGTCCCGGTCGGCATTTTCCCCGATTTCCACAACCTCCAGACTGGGATAGCACGTGCTGAGCTTCTGGCAGAAGCCGGAAATCCGCTCCTGGTGGCAGGTAAGGTTTTTGGAACTGATGATCGCAGCGACCTTGCCGCCGCTTGGGAGGATCTTGCCCATCAGGCCGCCGGCGCTGGCGCCGCCGCAGATATGGTCCTGTCCCACAAAGCAGAGGTCATTGATTCCGCTCATAGGAGAGTTGAAGGTTACGATCGGGATACCTTTCTGATCTAATTGGTTCAGCTTGTTGCGGATCGCCTCCGTGTCCAGGGGGATCATCGCGATTCCGTTGATGCCCTGGGACTCCAGTTGATCGAGGATCTCCAACTGTTCGGAAGGATCGAGAGTATCGAGCATTTTCACGACGACGTGGAAACCGAAAGGCTTAAACTCGTCACTGGCGGCGCGGACTCCCTTCAGGATGTCCTCGATGAAAGGATTGTATTCCGGCGTCAGGATGATTCCGATACAGATCTCGTCATGAAGGTTCGCCAGCGATCTTCCAATCAGATTCGGCGTATAATTCAATGCCGCTGCAATTTCAAGCACCCGTTGCCTCACATCCGGTTTTACCCCCGATCGATCGTGCAGTACGCGGTCTACCGTGCCTCTGGACACGTTTGCAAGCTCGGCAATTTTTTTTATCGTTGCTTGTCCCATCTCATTACCTCATCATAAAAATTCTGCCCTGCTCCTGCGGTCAATCATATCGTGCACACGCACGAAATTTAGAGCAAATACATTGGCCATTTTGATGTTATTATATAGAATAG
>CAMJRV010000292.1 GCA_946408315.1 uncultured Bacillota bacterium
GGGTCGGGGAGATGAAGCTCAGCGCCAGAAACCAACTGGAAGGCGAAATTGTAAAGATTGAAGAAGGCGCTGTCAACGCTATCGTAACACTGGAGCTTTCCGGCGGCGGCGCGATCACCTCAACCATATCCATGGCGGCGGTGAGAGAGCTGGAACTTGCAGCCGGTATGAAGGCCAAGGCGGTCATCAAGGCGACGTCCGTCATGATTGCGGTCTGAGAGAGAGGGCCGTACCGGTATTGAGTAAAAGAGCTTTTGTCGATACCGGATTTACACAGAGGATTTCCTATGATAAAATAAGCGTATTGTTAAAAAAAACACAACGCTTATTTTTTATTTGGAGGAAGCATGAAGAGAGGCGCGATTATCACGGCGGCGGGGATTCCCGCAAATATGCCCGACTTTGACCCCACGATCCAGATGGGGGATACGTCCGTGATCAAGAAAATTATCATAACCCTGCAAAAGTCGGATGTTGAGCCGATCGTTGTCGTTACGGGCCATAAAGCGGAAGCTCTTGAAAAGCATACGGCCAAAATGGGCGTCGTCTTTCTCCGGGACAACGATTTCATGCAGAACGACATGTTTCATGCCGTATGCACCGGGTTGAAATATCTGAAGGAGGAGTGCGATCAGGTCTTCGTCATCCCTTGGGATATTCCGCTGTTTACCGCGACGAGCCTCAGCCTGCTGATGGGAGGGAGAGGTCCGGCAGTCTGCCCCGTTTTTAAAGGAAAACCGGGACATCCTATCCTGCTGAGAAGTGACCTGTTTGAAGAGATCCTGAATTATAAGGGCAGAAACGGCCTGTGGGGCGCGGTTACTTCCGGCGGACATGCCGTAGAATATATCGATGTGGATGACGAAGGCGTATTGCTGGAATTGGATTCCCGGGAGGATCTGGAGAAGCTGCTGAAAATCACTTCAAAGAGCAGAGAGCCGCTGCGCTACCTGTTGCAGCTTAAAATCGGTCGCAATGAGCTGGTCTTCGGCCCGGGCATCCTGCAATTTTTAGAGCTTGTCAGCCGGTCCGGATCGATGCAGACCGCGTGCCGGCAGATGCATATCTCCTATAGCAAAGGGCTGAAAATGATCAGCCTTGCGGAAAAGGAGACGGGACTTGCGCTGCTGGAGCGCCATGCCGGCGGAATCGAAGGAGGGATTTCCTTTCTGACGCCGGAAGGAAAGGACTTTATCGACCGCTACAGCAGCATGAAGGACGAGCTGGATCGCTATGCGGCGAAGCTGTTCGAGCAATATTTCGGAGCATAATCAATTTGAGCATCTGAATACTGAAAAAAAGACAAAGTAATCTTGAATCATGTTGTACGTCCAACAGAATTCCTGCGGGGATTCTGTTAAACTTTTTTTGGAGATATTATAAGCGCGAGGAGGAACCCGCTATGCGGAAGAGAATTTTAGAGCATCTGATTCCACGGGAGGAAGCGGTCGAGCTGCTGTTGAATGCATGGGACCCGCCCGAAAAAACTGAGATGGTTGAATTGGACAAGGCCTTTGGGCGGATCGCTGCGGAAGACGTCTTATCCCGCAATTCGCTTCCCGTTCATCGGGCCTCCGCGGGAGACGGCATTGCGGTAAGGTCGGCAGATTTTGAAGACGCAATGCCGGATACAAGGGCATTTATGAAAGGAAAGGACTATGCCCCGGCAGATACGGGAGATGATTTCCCCGATGCATTCGATGCGGTGGTTATGATAGAAGATGTTACGTTTCATGACGGCGGAGGCTTCACCTTAGATCCGGGAACAACGGTCAGCAGCACTGAAAACGTCCGGCCGAGAGGTGCGACGATCAGAGAAGGGGAGCTGATCCTTGCGAAAGACACGAAGATAAGAGCGGTTCATCTCGCAGCGCTGGCTGCGGGGGGAATTGCCGAGGTGAAAGTATATCAGCGGCCAAAGGTGGCATTTCTTCCCACCGGAAGTGAGCTGGTTCCCAGAGGGGTCATTCCCAAACGCGGTGAAAACGTGGAAGCCAACGGCATCATGGTGAAAACTCAGATGGAAAATATGGGGGCGGAAGTCCGCTGCCATGATATCGTAAGGGATGAGATCGACCTGTTGACCACCGCCCTGAAAAACGCTTTGAACGAAGCCGATATCGTCGTAATCTGCGCGGGGACCGCAAAGGGCGAGGAAGATTTTACCCATACGGTTTTAAGCCGCTGCGGAAGGGTTTTGCAGCACGGTATTTCCACCGCGCCGGGCAGGCCCGTCGCCTTTGCCATCGCGGAAAACAAGCCGGTCATCAACATCCCGGGACCGACGCTGGGTGCGTTTTACGCAGTGGAGTTTTGTGTCGCCCCGCTGATAAACAGGCTATTGCATCAGCCTGATAACAAAATGGAACTTCTTTCTGTCCAGTTGGAAAATGATATAGAAACGATAGGTTTTCTGGAGTCTATGGAGGTGATCCTGAGAATGCAGGTTACCGTTCGGGAGGGCGTATTCCTTGGCCGGACAATCCCTGTATCGGCGTCTTTGGCGACAACCGTGCGGGATTGCAACGCGCTGGTCAGAGTCCCAATCGGATGCAGAGGATACCGAAAGGGAGACCAGGTAGAAGTGGAACTGCTGTATGGGCGGAGCTGCGTCTCCGAGCAAAGGAAAGAAAAATAGAGAGGGGCTGGAAGAAAAGTGGGATTTGATCTTGAAAACGTTTTAGAAGGGAATCTCTTAAAAGATGCGGTGAAGCAGGTCGGCGCCATTCTGGGAGACGAATTGGAATCGATCACAGTGGACCGGGCAGTTCTGGGTCTGTTTTTCTCCGGAGTGAAATTGAGCTGCGGTTACGGCGGCTTGTGCTTTACGCCGGTAAAAGAAATCCCTCAGGCGGTGTGCTGCCCCAGCTCTGCAAACGCAATGCCTCTGTCCGGCAAGCTCTGCGGCAGAAAAGCGACGGAGTACCTGCGCGACATCTTTTCGGGAAATGTCCTGAAAAAGGCTTTGGGAATCGCCGTACTCAACGCATTGAGCGCCTGTTGCTGGGACAGGCTTCCGGAAAAGGATTATGAGATCCTGATGGGAGAGGATGCTTTCGACCATGTGGAACCGGCAAACTATAAAAAGACGGTGGTGGTCGGAGCGCTGGCGCCCATTTTGAAAAAGCTTCTCCGGGAGGGGAGCGATTTTAAAGTGCTGGAGATGGACCCCGCCACCCTGAAGCCTGCGGAGCTTGCTCATTATGCGCCTGCGGATCAGGCCTCCGTCTATGTTCCGGATGCGGACCTGCTGGTAATTACCGGAGTGACGATCCTGAACGACACGCTGTCCGACCTTTTGTCTTACGGGAAAAAGGGGGCGGAGATCATCGTGACCGGCCCTACGGCCAGCATGATGCCTGAGCCGTTTTTCCGGCGCGGCGTCACGAAAATGGCAGGGATTCTGGTGACAAGGCCCGATGAGTTGCTCGACGTCATTGCAGAGGGCGGGTCGGGATATCATTTCTTTGGAAGGTCGGCGGAGAGAGTATTGATCAATGGAAAGTAAAAAAAGAAGCAAAGATGCTGTGATTATCGTTGTACTTGTCGTCCTGTTCGTTCTGTCGTTTCTTGTTTCTTTCCGTCTGGGGAGATACGGCGTAAAGCTGACGGAGCTTTTTGACGTGTTTTCTTCCCTGTTTTTCGGAACGGACCTTCACGTGGCCGGAATGGTGCAAACCGTCGTATTGAAAATAAGAACGCCGAGAATTATCGGCGCGATTCTGGTAGGGGGTACCCTTTCCGTCGCGGGAACGGCGTATCAGGGGTTGTTTAAAAACCCCATGGCCTCTCCCGACATTTTGGGAGCTTCCTCGGGGGCGGGATTCGGAGCGGCCGTGGCGATTCTCCTGTCCTTTTCTTTTACAGGAATACAGACGGCGTCCTTTCTCTTCGGGCTCCTCGCCACGGCGTTGACCTTTTTTATCAGTGCCGCAGTGAGCAGAGGAAAGGATGTGATCCTTATCCTCGTGCTTGCAGGTATGGTGGTTTCCACGCTTTTCTCCTCTTTTATTACGATGATTAAATATGTAGCCGACCCTTTCAGCAAGCTGCCGGAAATCACCTACTGGCTGATGGGAGGATTGAATACGATTACCTTGCAGGACCTGCGGTCCGTCTGCCTGCCTATGGGGCTGGGGCTTCTGGTGCTCATGCTCCTCCGCTGGCAATTGAATACCATGTCCTTTGGCGATGAAGAGGCGAAATCCATGGGGGTCAACACCTCCCGGCTGAGACTCGCGGTCATCTTCTCCTCCACGCTTTTGGTGTCCGCAGCGGTTTCCGTCAGCGGAATCGTCGGATGGGTAGGGCTTGTGGTTCCGCACCTGGCAAGGCTGCTTGTGGGACCGAACCTGAAGATACTGATGCCGGCCTCCTTCCTGATCGGCAGCATTTTTCTTTTAACGATTGACAACATCATCCGGAGCGCATTTA
>CAMJRV010000293.1 GCA_946408315.1 uncultured Bacillota bacterium
ATGCCTTTGGCCGTTTGAGGAGACCCAAACGTAAGTATTTACGCTATAGCCTTCCATATGACGATAGCTTTTCATTGTTCCGTTGTCCGAAAACAGCCAGGTAGCCATATGAGTGGTTTCCGGCGTTTCAGAAATATATTTCCAGAATCGTGCAGGCTCAATCAGGTTTGTACTGGGTGAAGGTTTTAAGGCATGCATGAGCTCAGGAAAATGAATCGCATCACGAATATAAAAGACAGGCAGGCTGGTGCAGAGAAGATCAAAGTTTCCTTCGGTCGTGTAGAATTTTGCTGCAAAGCCCCTTACGTCGCGCAGCGTGTCGGCAGAACCTTTTGAACCGGTCATTGTAGAAAATCTTACAAATACAGGAGTTTTCTTATCAGGATTCTGCAAAAATGCGGCCTTCGTAAAGTCGCTCATCGGCATATACACCCGGAAATAGCCATGAGCCCCTGCCCCTTTGGCAAAGACAACTCTTTCAGGGATGGCTTCCCGCGCAAAACGAGATAGTTTGTCGATAAGACGGACATCCTGCAGCAAAACGGGACCGTTCTTTCCTGCCGTTAATGAGCCTTCTTCCTTGTTCATCATGTCAACCTCCTTGATTTAATACTACAGTATATGAAACCAAAAGAAAAAAGGAGCATTTCATATCCATAGAAATACTCCAATGACAAGCTATAAAAATGATATTTTTCTGTTTTATCTTCCATTTACTGGGCATTATCTCCCGATTAACCGGCTAGATAGCTTTTGAACAACATGAGATTCAGGACCGTTAAAACGATGGCAATCGCCCACAGGGTGATATTGTGAAGCAGTGAATTACGGTACTTCCCCATTACACGTTTGGAAGACGTGAGGTAGATCTGAAGGAAAACGGTAATCGGCAGCTGGATGCTGAGAAGCATCTGGCTGTAGATCAGGCCGGCAAACGGATCGCGGATCAGAAAAATCAGCAGGGTCCCCGCCGTGAGAATTCCGATTACCCCTACTCTCGTATGCCTGTCCCTGATGTCGTACGGTTCTCCGAACATCCCTGCAAAGATGGACCCTCCTGCGATTCCGGCCGTCATGGTGGAGGAAATCCCCGAAAACAGCAACGCGATTCCAAAGACAAGGGCGGCTAAATTCCCTGTGATCGGCACCAGCATCTGCTGGGCCTGTCCCAATTCCTCTACCGCGATATGGTTTGTAAAAAAGGTGGCCGCCGCAAGGATGATCATGGCGCTGTTGATCGCCCATCCCACCGTCATCGAAAACAGGGTATCTGCAAATTCATATTTCAGTTGCCTTTTAATGACCGTCTCATCCTCCAGATTCCACTGTCTGCTCTGCACAACCTCGGAATGCAGGAATAAATTGTGAGGCATGACGACCGCTCCCAAGACCGACATGATGATGGGCATCGAGCCGCCGGGAAATTGCACGGTAGTCCACCCGCTGACCGCTTCATGCCAGTTGACCGGTTCCAGGCTCAATTCGTACAGGAAAGAAATTCCGATGATCGAAACAAATCCGATGATCCATTTTTCCAGCCTTCGATAGGTATTGGTGAACAGCAGAAAAATGATCAGGGCCAGAACAAGCAAAGAACCAAGCTTGATGGGAAGATGCAGCAGCAGGTTCAGCGCAATCGCGCCGCCCAGAATTTCGGCCAGCGCCGTCGATACGGTCGCCAGAATGCCCGTTGAAAGGACCACTTTTGAAAGCCAGGGCGAAAGATGCTTTTGCGCAGCCTCGGAGAGGCAGTCTCCCGTAACGATGCCCAGATGCGCGACGTTGTGCTGCAGCAGGATCAGCATGATCGTAGACAGGGTCACCATCCAAAGCAGCTTATAACCGTATTCCGAGCCCGCCGCAATGTTTGACGCCCAGTTTCCCGGATCGATGAAACCGACGGTTACCAACAGGCCCGGGCCAATATATCCCATCATTTCACGAAGCCCGAAGCTGGGCTTATGTCCCTTTTTCGTTAGTAGATTTCGTAGTTCTATCATGACAATTTCTATTTTGTTCCGGTGCTTCCGAAACCTCCCCGGTCTTCCGCCGTCAGTTCTTCTACTTCTTCAAATTCGATGGTAGGCTGGTTTTCCTGAATCCGGAACTGACAGATCCTGTCGCCCGCTTCAATGACGGTATCCCGAACCGCATAGACCGGCATGTGCCACCAGTCGTTCGGCCCGCAGTATTTATTGTCCACAACGCCGAAGTGGTTGGTCTGTATGATCCCGAAATTGCGAAAGGTACTGCTCCTCGGAACGATATGGGCCTCGTAGCCTTTCGGAAGCTGCATCGCAACACCGAGAGGAATCAACCGGTATTCTCCGGCTGAGAGCGTTACACGCTCCGCCGCCCGAAGATCGATCCAGTCCGACTTTCCTTCAATGTATTCCAATCTTTTGATATCCTGATTGAGATATTTTATCCTGATCTGTTTCATTCTCTCTCCTCCCCTCCTTTATCAAAGGAAGGAATACGGCTACGACTGCATGATCTTTTTCAGATCCACCTTATTTCTCCCGATCAGAACACCGGAATAGTTGTGAATGTCCGTAATCAGTTCGGAAATCTCCCTGATATCGTCCATCGTAACCGAGTCGATGCTGACCATGACCTCTTCCGGCGTATAAATCCTGTTCAGAAGCAGCATGTTCTTGCCGATGGAGAACATCCGCCCGTTTACATTTTCCAGGCTGAAGATATAGCTCCCCTTCAACTGTTCCTTTGCCGTGTCGAGTTCCTCCGAAGTGATCCCTTCCGCCTTGAGCCGTTTCAGCTCATCCTGAATTCCGATCACCGCATCTTTGATCCTGTCGTGGCCGACTCCGGCGTAAATGTTGAAATATCCTGTATTGCTGAAAGAGCTGGACATGGAGTAGACCGAATAAGCCAGACCCTTTTCCTCTCTGATATTCTGGAACAGCCTTGAGCTCATGCTCCCACCCATGATATTGTTCAAAAGCACCAGGGAATAGTAGCGCCCGTCATCCAGAGACAAGCCCTTCAATCCCATGCAGAGGTGAGACTGTTCGATATCCTTTACCTTTATTTTATAGTTTGGCTTATACTCCGCCGTCTCAAAGCCTTTCGCCGTTTTCTCCGCGCTAAGAGCCGTGAGCTTACAGTCAAACAGCTCGCAGACGTGTTCCGGATCAAAGCTTCCGCATACGGAAATCACAATGTTGTCTCTCGTATATTCTTCGGCGATGTATTTCTTGATCGCTCTCCGCGTAATTCCCTGAAGGGATTTCGGCGTTCCGATGATGGATTTCGCCAGCGGGTTCCCTTTGAAGACCAGCTCGCTGATGATATCGTGAGCATCGTCCTCCGGCGAATCCTCGATCATCTTGATCTCCTCGCATACGACTCTCTTTTCCTTTTCCATCTCTTCTTCATCAAACTTGGAATTTATGAACATGTCGACGAGGATATCCGCAGCCTTATCGATATTATTTGCCAGGGTCTTCAGGTAATAGCAGGTTGCTTCCTTTCCGGTGAACGCGTTGATCTGTCCACCGATCTTGTCCACATCCTCTGCAATTTTCTTTGCGCTCCGGTTTTCGGTTCCTTTAAAAAGCATGTGTTCAATAAAATGGGAAATACCCGAGTTTTTCGCTGTTTCATCCACAGAACCGGCCTTTACCCAGATTCCGATCGAAACAGACTGCACATAGGGTATTTCCTCCATCACAATCCGGACGCCGCAATTTAGCTTCTTGTTTATTATCATAATGTTTACCGCTTTCTTTATTTTTCTTGTAATTTCAACATGAGACCGCCTCATTTCGCGGTCTTTCGCATAAAGTCACAAAGGTATTATATCTTTAATGCGACAGCCTGTAAAGAGGGACTATATCGATCTTCTGCGCCTTGATCTTTTCGATGAGATCAGGAAGGGCTTTTACCGTTTCCTCTTTGGGGTGCATCAGAACGATGGCTCCGTTCAGTCTTTTTTTCAGGATTCTGTCCTTGATCACCTCTGCGGTCGAGCCTTCTCTCCAGTCTATCGTATCGGAGCTCCAAAGCGCCATCTTATATCCCAGGCTTTTGCAGAGCGCTACCGTCGTTTCGTCATAATCTCCCGACGGCGGAGCGAACACATTTGTTTTTACCCCTAATATATCAAGTATAACCTTTTCCGTCTTTAATATTTCTTCTTTTGTGGTTTCAACCGAATGCTGGGTACAGAGCTTGTGGCCGTAGCCATGGCTTTGAATTTCATGGCCGTCCTGGAACATCTGCTTCAACAGGTCGGGATTATTTTCGGCCCATCGGCCGCTGACAAAGAAGGTGATCTTCACGTTATTTTCCTTGAAGATCCGAAGCATGTCTGGGATTACCGCTTCCCCCCAATCCACATTGCAGCTGAAGACCAGCTGATTGCTGTTGGGAAGGCCGCTGCGGATCACAACGCCCTCCTCATT
>CAMJRV010000294.1 GCA_946408315.1 uncultured Bacillota bacterium
ATAGGATTATGCCCACTTTTTGAAATTATTATGATATAATGAATCATTGATTTATATGCGACTGCGTCATCAGCGGCGTGCAGCAGGGAAAAATGATTGAGAGGAGTGTATGCCGGAAATGGAGATCGTAATTCAGTTGATAACCGGACCGCGGGAAGAACCTGTGGAAAGGACGGTAGAACAGGGAACCACGCTGGAAAAGCTTGCGGCGGAATACACAGCGCTGCCTTATACGATCCTGGCGGCCAAAGTGGATAACAAGATCAGCGAGCTGACGAAACCGATAGAAGCACCGTGTCGTATCGAGTTTTTGGACATGAGGGATCAGGGCGCAAACCTGATTTATCAGAGGAGCCTGTCTCTTTTGTATCTGAAAGCGATTCACGATGTTTTAGGGAAGGTTCCCGTCGGCATAGAAAACTCATTAAATAAAGGACTTTATACCGAGGTGAGGACTCCGAAGCCGATCACTCCCGAGGAGGTCAGGCGGATAGAAGACCGGATGCATGAACTCGTCCATAAGGATATTCCGTTTTTAAGGGAGACGTTGAAGCGGGAAGAAGCGCTGAAAATTCTTTTGGGAGATGGTCATAAGGAAAAGGCGAGGATGCTGCAGAAATCCGACGTGGACAAGCTGCCGTTCTATTCTCTGGAAGGATTCCGAAACTTCTTTTACGGACATATGGTTCCTTCCACGCGATATATCAAATATTTTGAACTGAGAAAGTACAGGAGGGGCGTTTTGCTTCGCTTTCCTCATCCGTCCGCTCCGGACCGGATTCCGCCTTATATGGACGAAGTGCTGCTCTATCAGGTCTTTGGTGAAACGAAGAACTGGGACCGGCTCATGGGGATTTCCTATGTGGGAGATCTGAACGAGAAAATTGAAAGCGGAGAGTATCGGGAGATCATCCAGATTTCGGAGGCGCTCCACGAGAAGCGAATCGCTCAGATCGCGGATATGATTACGGAACAGAAGAAGCGAATCGTTCTGATTTGCGGCCCCTCCTCCTCCGGGAAAACCACCTTTGCCCGGAGGCTGATCATCCAGCTGCGGGTAAACGGTCTGGAACCTCTCTATCTGGGAACGGACGATTATTTTGTGGAAAGAACCGAGACACCGAAGGACGAACACGGAGAACCGAACTTTGAGGATATCGAAGCATTGGATATCGAACTGTTCAACAGGGATATGAACAAGCTGCTGGAAGGAGAAGAGGTAGACCTGCCCACCTTCGACTTCCTCAACGGAACAAAGGTCTTCGGCAAGCGGATCACCAGGGCAAAACGGGGACAGCCCATCATCATCGAAGGCATTCACGGCCTCAACAAGCAGCTGACAAAAGAGATCGACGACGAGGAAAAGTTTAAAATATATATCAGTCCTCTGACCCAGCTCAATATCGACGAGCACAACCGGATACCGACTACCGAGGCCAGAATGCTCCGCAGGATGGTGCGGGATTATCAGTTCCGGGGGCATTCCGCTCAGAGTACGATTCGCGCCTGGCCAAAGGTCAGAAAGGGTGAGGATAAAAATATCTTCCCGTATAACGGGGAAGCTGATGTCTTTTTCAACTCAGTGCATATCTATGAGCTGGCCGTGCTGAAAAAATATGCGGAACCGCTGCTCCGAAATATTACCCGGGACGAGCCCGAATGCAGCGAAGCGATCAGACTGCTGAAATTTTTGCAGTATTTCAAGACGATCGAAGACGATTCCATCATCGTGAACAATTCCATCATCAGAGAATTTATCGGAGGGAGCATATTTGTATGAGTGACGTCAGCATCATCGGGGGAATCGCGGCCGATATTGAAGGAACCCCCTATAAGCAGTTGATTCAGGGTGATTCCAATCCGGGGAAGATCACCATGTCCTACGGGGGCGTGGGGCGGAATATCACGGAAAATCTTGCCCGAATGGGGGCGGCTGTCAGCTTTATCTCCGTAGTGGGAGACGATTTCCCCGGCAGAGGGGCCGTCAGGGAATTGGAGGACCTCGGCGCGGATGTGAGCAACATAAAGCTCCTGCCGGGAGAAAATACGGCGGTCTATATGTCAATCCTGAACATCGTCGGAGATATGGAGCTTGCGCTCTGCAACATGGACATACTGGAGCGGATTTCCGCCGATTTTATCGATACAGCCTATGAGGCGACGAAGTCCTCGAAGATCATCGGGATCGATACGAACCTTACGGAAGATGTTCTGGAATATGCTGTTGAAAAATTTAAGGATGTTCCTCTCTTTCTGGATCCTGTTTCCGTCACGAAGGCGGCCCGGGCAAAGGAGTTCATCGGCCGTTTTCATACGATCAAGCCCAACCGAATGGAGGCGGAAATCCTTTCGGGGCTGCCGATCATGAGCGCCGCTGAGCTGGAACAGGCCGGTCAGTGGTTTATCGATCAGGGTGTGAAGCGGGTCTTTATCAGCCTCGGACCCGGAGGCGTTTATTACCGGGATGAGAAGGAGAGCGGAACGATCCGGCCCGTACCGTCGGAAATCGTCAGTGCTACAGGGGCAGGAGACGCCTTCTCGGCGGCCATCCTGTATTCTCATTTAAAAGGGTTCGACATCAAAAAGGCGGCAGAAGCGGGGATGGCGGCAGCGGCGATCACAATGCGGTCAAAATCGGCTGTGAACAGCCGCATGTCCGAAGAAACGCTCTCAAAAGAGTTAGGGGAAAGGAGAGAATAAAATGGAAAAATATATGGATATCAATCCGGAAGTCCGTTCGGCGATGGAAGAGGGGCGGCCGGTGGTGGCGCTGGAGTCCACCATTATCGCCCATGGGATGCCCTATCCGAAGAATGTGGAGACGGCGCTGGCGGTCAACGAGATGATCCGGAACAATGGAGCGGTGCCTGCGACGATCGGGATTATCAACGGCAGGATGAAGGTCGGCCTTTCGGCGGAGGAGATAGAATATCTGGCGACGGCGAAAAACGTATGGAAGGTGAGCAGGAGAGATCTTCCCTATGTGCTTTCCAACCGGCTTGACGGTGCGACGACGGTTGCAGGGACGATGATCGTTTCCCATATGGCGGGAATCCGGGTATTTGTGACCGGAGGCATCGGCGGCGTTCACCGGGGCGCAGGGGAAAGCTTCGATATTTCAGCGGATCTGGAGGAACTGAAAACAACCGATGTGGCGGTGGTCTGTGCCGGAGTGAAATCGATTCTCGATATCGGCGCGACGCTGGAATATCTGGAAACCGCAGGGGTGCCGGTCATTACCTTCGGTTCCGATGACTTTCCCGCTTTTTACAGCAGGAAGAGCGGTTTCCGCACCGATTGCAGAATCGATTCTCCGAAAGAGATCGCCGAGTTGATTTCCCTGAAATATTCTCTGGGACTGAGGGGAGGCGTACTGGTCGGCTGCCCGATCCCGGAAGAGGATGAAATCCCGTTTGAAGAGATGGAGCGCGTGATCGAAGCGGCGCTTCAGAAATGCAAGGCGTTGAAGATTACTGGAAAGCGCATTACACCGTTCCTTCTGGACGAAGTAAAGGCCATGACCTCGGGCAGCAGCCTGGAAGCCAACATTAAACTGGTTCTGAACAACGCGGCCCTCGGTGCGAAGATCGCGGCATCCTTAAAATAGTTTTTTTGCTTGTTTTAAATTGGGCAAAAAAGGTATAATGGATACAGTTGTTATTCTGAGACGGGAGTTCCGGAGGCTTTAGCGCGGGCTCTGAAGTCTTGGCTGAAAAGATAATGAAGATGGAGGAAAACAATTATGAAGGACCTGAAGGGTACCAAAACACTGGAAAATTTATTGACAGCTTTCGCTGGTGAGTCGATGGCAAGAAACAAGTATTCTTATTATGCGTCAAAGGCTAAAAAAGAGGGATATGAGCAGATTTCCGCTATTTTCCTTGAAACGGCAGATAACGAGAAGGAACATGCAAAGCTGTGGTTCAAGCTGGCCCACGGAATCGGAACGACTTCCGAGAACCTGGAAGATGCGGCCAACGGTGAGAACTATGAATGGACCGACATGTATGCCAATATGGCGAAGACAGCCAGAGAAGAAGGTTTTCCTGAAATCGCAGCGCAGATGGAAGGCGTAGCCAAGGTTGAAAAAGAGCATGAAGAAAGATACAGAACTCTGATCAAAAATATTGAAGAGGGTAAGGTCTTTGAGAAGGACGATGTCGTAGAATGGAAATGCGCAAACTGCGGTTACGTATATACCAGCCAGAAGGCTTTTGAAAAATGTCCCGTATGCGATCATCCTAAAGCATACTTTGAACTGAAGAGCAGAAATTATTAATCGTAAAGATTGAAAGCAAACTGAACAGAGAACAGCACCTCATTTCCATGCTTAGGAAATGAGGTGTTTTTGCGTAACTCCGAGGACTCAGATTAAGGAAAACATCAGTTCTCAAAGAGAGCTTTTTATGGTAGAATACTAG
>CAMJRV010000295.1 GCA_946408315.1 uncultured Bacillota bacterium
GAGCTGTTTCCATGAAAGGAGCAAAAGCTAAAATTCGAAAACCGGCGGACGCAATGAGACTGGGAATGGCAATGCTAACCGAAGAAAGGCGGGAGAATGGAATCATTCCAATGTTAGATATCGCCGAAAATATTCTGGTTGTAAACTATCATTCATTTGTCGGCCGATTGGGATTCATAAGGCAAAGAAAAGCAAATGAAGCAGCTTTGGAATATACGGACAGGCTGCGTGTAAAAATGAGAAGCCTGAAAGAATTAATTCAAAATCTGAGCGGAGGAAACCAGCAAAAAGTATTGCTGGCTCGATGGCTTCTTTCCAACCCGGACATTCTCTTATTAGATGAGCCGACCCGAGGTATCGATGTGGGGGCCAAAGCCGAGATATATTCCATTATGGTGGAACTTGCCAACCAGGGTAAAAGCATCATAATGGTATCTTCAGAACTCCCGGAAATTTTAAAACTAAGTGATGCAATACTTGTGATGCATGAGGGAAGGGTAACCGGTATGCTTGATCGAAGTGAGGCAAGTGAAGAAGTAATCATGGGATTGGCGGTAAGCTAGTACAGAGAGGAGCTGTGGAAACATGAAATTTGAAAAAGGATCGATAAAAAGGGATTTAAGCAGATATACAATCTATTTTGTATTGCTGGGGTTAGTCATTCTTATGTCCGCATTGAGCAGGAATTTCTTTACATATACTAATATAACGAATATTTTTGTTTTAGAGTCGGCTCGTGCGATTATGACGATCGGAATGGGCCTTGTTATGATTACGAAAGGAATTGATCTGTCTGTTGCTTCGGTCGCGGCGCTTGCCTCGGTGATTTCCGGAAGCCTTGTTCAGGAAATGGCATATAGCGGCAGATTGTTTCCGGGACTGGGATATGTGCCCGCGTGGGCGGCGCTTCTTGCCGGTCTTGCAGTCGGGTTACTGATCGGTATACTGAATGGCTGGCTTGTGGCCTATATCAAACTACCGCCATTTATTGCCACGTTAGGCACAACGACGATTGCCGTCGGTGTGGCATATTCATATACCAATTCATTTCCTGTACCGAATCTCAGAGGCGATTTTAAAATCATTGCACAGGCCAGCATTGGAAATGTACCTGTAATCATAATATATGTAGCCGTATTGGCCGTTATCGCATGGATTATACTGAACAAGACAAGATTGGGGAAAAGGATTTATGCCATAGGAGGAAGTGAGAGCGCCGCTCGCGTTTCCGGAATCAGCATTGAAAAAACGAAGATGACAGTTTACATTATATCGAGTGTTCTTGCCGCTTTTGCCGGAATTTTATTAGCTGGCCGTTCGGGGGCGGGAAACTCAATTCTTGCAAAGGGTTATGAACTGGATGCGATTTCAGCGGCGGCGATCGGCGGTGTCAGCATGAATGGCGGGATCGGTACCTTGGGCGGCATGATGATAGGAATGCTCATACTTGGAGTACTCAACAACGGCATGCTCTTGCTGGGGATTTCACCATATTATCAGATGATCTTAAAAGGCATAATCATTCTGATCGCCGTTACGATCGATTTGCGCAGAACGTTAAAAACCAATTAAATTGCGGTCCAAATCTTTTCTTTTTTAAAAGCCGGGGCTCGGGAGAACATCGTTAGATGGATTCTCCTGAGCCCCGGCTTTTTTTATAAGTAATTATAGAATTCCGCCTTTTCGCATCGCCTCAATCAGCAATTGGGGCTCTTTTGACTTAATTAGTTCCTGCCAGGCCTTTTTTAAATTGCTGGGTGTGACAATCAGCGGATAGACCTCAATAAAGGAGTGAACTTTTTTATTAAGAATCGCGTTGGCAGCAGCCATGGCGGCTGCCATGCCCTGTTCATACGTTCTCTGAGCTCCCAACCCTTTAATCATTCCTCCTGATGCCATGCTGACGGCTACTTCCAGATTCATCTCTGCTGTAACGACGGCAATATCGGTTCGATTCATATCTGTTAAAGCGCGCAGAACTTCACAGGCGGGATCATCCCAGGAAACATAGATTCCCTGGATTTCAGGATGTGAGGTAATCATTTCCCTGCAAGATTCGTATGCGTTGACCCGTTTGTAAAAGTTATATTTTTCGACAATTTCAATATTCGGATAATCCTCCAGAATTATTTGCTCAACTGCCAGATCCCGTTGTTTTGGTGAAAACGTTTCAACACCAAAATTGATTAAACCAATTTTTACTGAGTCTCTTCCCTGAAAAAAGTCACCAAGAATCTTTCCTATGGCATATCCACATTCGCGGTCATTGCCGGTAATGCATGTAACAAAGTCATCCTTTGCGATTCCCTGCGGAATATTGTTTAAAAAAATAAGCTTTGCGGAACTGCTGATGATTTTTTGAAATCCTACGGAAGTAATTTTCTCTTCTGCCGGCTGACCGATGATAATGTCTGGCTTGTTAAATAAAAGGCCCGGCAATTGTTCTGTTTGAACTGCAGGATCATAATGCGCATCTGCAATCGTATTTATTTTTATATTCAATTTCTCAAAAACGCTTCGCATTCCTTTTATATAAGAAGTAGTATACTGCGAATCCAGGTCATTCATGGAAAGTGCCGCCGTATAGTTTCCGGCGCGTACCATCTGAATTTCGTCCTCTGTCAGGTCAAGTGTTGAGGGTGGTTTTGCTATTTCTCCAAAATGCCCGCGAGTGATATTTTTGATCGATTCGCGAGGACATAAATGGGAAGGCGTTCGTATTATTTTTGACTGGTCTGAACCATTGATTCTATCTAACATGAGCTGGGCGGCTGTATTGCCCATCTCATTTGGGGCCTGCTGTATTTCCGTCATTGCAGGCTGTAAAAGAGCTGTCCAGGGATTATCTGCCGCCCCAATAATTGATAGAATGTCGGGGCATTTAATGACTTCGCGATTGATATAGTCATAGATGTATAAAGTAGAGGCTTCGTTGGCGCATATAATTGCGGTGATTGGATGATCACTTTTGAGATTGCTGTCCAAAAAGAACTTGGCACTTCTGGATGACACGCAGATCAGCTCTTTGCTGAATGGTATGTCGAATGCTTCCAATGCCTTTTTATAACCCATGAGCTTTTCCTCATTAAAATCGGAGCTGTCGGGGAACAACAAAAATCCTATACGTTGATGACCTCTTTTAATAAGATGTTTGGCGGCATTATATATTCCATTTTCGTGATCGAATAAAACGGTATTTTCCTTGAATCCGTCAATACTATGCCCGATAAAAACCATAGGCAAGGCACGGCGTAAAAGCGGCTCCAGATATTTTTTGAAAGGCAGGGGGCATACAAAAAACAAACCCTTTATCGTCAAATCATTTTTTAATTCTTTTAAATAGGCGATTATTTCTTCATTGTTATGAGCAGCATAAACTGACAGGCGATATCCTTCTTCTTCCAGCCTGCGGGATATGGCGTTTGCTAAATTGGAATAGAAAGATGTGTTGATCTGCGGAACGATCAAGACAAAAGAATATATCTGTCTGCTTGATCTTTTCGTAGGTTTGTAGCCGGTTTCCTTTATAATAATGTTAATACGTTCTACCACATCCGGATTTACGTAGCGGGTGTGATTTATAGCATGAGACACGGTTGTCACAGAAACCCCCGCAATTTTTGCGATATCTCTTATGGTTACCGACATAAACATCACCTATCTATTCCTGTTTCTTTCGCCCGTAGACATCTAATTCATCTTATCATGCGTAAGAATATTAATCAACATTGAGTTGCGCAAGTGAATTCTGCTTGTTTGAGTTTATACATAACCGTCCGTGGCAGCTCCTATTTTCTGCTCTTCCCGGTAACCTCCCGGATCGCTATCTTGACGATCATCGTTTTGGGACCGGAGGCCGCGATGTATTTCTCTCCTTCTGCAATATATCCGACGCAGTATTTTTTGATTATATCTCTGAGGGCTGTCAGCTTTTCTTCTTCGTCCTGAACGGCAGAAGCTTCTCCGAACGCGATGGCGCTTTCATAGAGGGTTCCGAATTTCTCGGGAAGCACCTGAGTATTTCCGACAACCGTAAAGCTGACCTTGCTGTTGTTCAGAATATTATCCTGCTTGCTGCCGCCCGCGTCGGTGCAGTGATAGTAGATGCAGTCGCCCTTCACGACGTAGCTCAGCGGCACGCCGTAGGGCTGGCCGTCCCCGTCAACGGTGGCAAGGATGCCGTATTCGCCTTTGGCCAGGATTTCCATCGCCTCCTCTCGGGTGAGTTGTCTGTCTGTTCTTCTCATTTCTCTCATTGTAATACCTCATTTCTTTTGATTTACGCAGTTGACGTTTTCTCCGGACAGATAGGATTCCAGATTGGCGACGGCCGTATCGATGAGCCGGGTACGGGACTCCTTTGTGATCCATGCGATGTGGGGAGTGATAACGCAGTTGGGAAGCCCGATCAGGGG
>CAMJRV010000296.1 GCA_946408315.1 uncultured Bacillota bacterium
GTTTCAGATCGAGACGAAGCTTTCCACCAGCGCGGTGGAAAACGAACAAAAGCTGGAGCAGATCCGTGGAACCATGGAAAAGCGGATTGCCGTGATGCAGGAGGAGAACAGCAAAAAACTGGAAGAGATGAGAGCCACCGTAGACGAAAAGCTTCAGAAAACCCTGGAAGACCGGATCAGCAAGTCATTTCAGCTCGTCAGCGAACGGCTGGAGCAGGTTTATAAGGGCCTCGGGGAGATGCAGACCCTCGCTTCGGGCGTCGGAGACCTGAAAAAGGTGCTGTCCAACGTCAAGACCAGGGGAATTCTGGGAGAAATTCAGTTGGGGGCCATTCTGGAACAGATGCTTTCTCCCGAACAGTATGAGGAGAATATCGCCACGAAAAAGGGGAGCTCGGAGCGGGTGGAATACGCCATCAAGCTGCCCGGCGACGACGAGGGAGTCGTTTATCTTCCCATCGACGCGAAATTCCCCGCAGACACGTATACGAAGCTCGTGGATGCGTATGAGACCGGAATTCAGGAAGAGGTGGAGGCTGCCGCCAAACTGCTGGAGCGCGCCATCAAGACATTTGCCAAGAGTATACATGACAAGTACATAGAGCCGCCCCAGACCACCGATTTCGGGATCATGTTCCTGCCCTTTGAAGGGCTTTATGCGGAGGCCGTGCGGCGCGGCATGGTGGAGACGCTGCAAAGAGAATACAAGATCAATATCGCGGGACCGACGACGATGGCGGCGCTGCTGAACAGCCTGCAGATGGGCTTTAAGACTCTGGCGATCCAGAAGCATTCCAGCGAGGTCTGGAACATTCTCGGGGCCGTCAAAACGGAATTCGACAAGTTCGGAGATGTGCTTTCCGCCACCCAGCAGCGGATCAATCAGGCCAATGCGGAGCTGGACAAGCTGATCGGAACGAGGACCCGCAAGATACAGAGCAAGCTGCGAAACGTCGTAAGCCTTTCCGAAATGAGCAGCCGGGATATCCTTGAAATCGGGCTTCCGGGAGAGGATGGGGCGGATATCGAACCGGACGATATCGTTTGAGCGCGGCCTGATTATGAATGAGAGCAGCCTGATTATGACTGAGAGGAAAATTAATCCATGAGCATTTATGCGATTGCCGACCTGCACCTTTCCTTTTCTTCGGAAAAACCGATGGATATCTACGGAGGGGAGTGGGTCAACCATACAGACAAGGTGAAAAAAAACTGGGAAGCTGTGATTTCCGGGCAGGATACCGTAATCATTCCGGGAGACACCTCTTGGGCGCTTCGGTTTTCCGACGCCCTCGTCGATCTGGAGTGGATCTCGGAGCTGCCGGGAAAAAAGGTCTTTATCAAGGGGAACCACGATCTCTGGTGGAACTCTGTGAGCAGGCTGAACTCCCTGTTTGAGGATATGTTTTTTTTGCAGAATACGTTTTACGAGGCGGAAGGATATGCGATCTGCGGTTCGAGAGGCTGGATCTGCCCGGGAGACGACGGTTTTACGGCTCAGGATGAGAAGATATACCTGCGGGAGCTTCACCGGCTGCGTCTGTCTCTTGAAGCGGCGGCAAACGCCGGATACGGAAAAAAGGCTCAAAACGGAGAACATCCCGGTGAGAGCAGGGGCGGGATCATCGGCGTCGTTCATTTTCCCCCTACGTGCGACAATCTCAGACGCTCGGGATTTACCGAGCTCTTTGAGGAATACGGCGCAGAGAAGGTGATCTACGGACATCTTCACGGGAAAGATGCTTACGGCAACGGTTTAAAGGGTATCAGAAACAACATAGAATATATACTAACTTCGACAGACTATCTGAAATGCATGCCATATAAACTTCTATAAGGAGGGGACAGATGAAAAGAGTAATACTAATTGTTCTAGACAGCATGGGGATCGGAGCGATGCCGGACGCCGCACAATACGGAGATGCGGGAGCACACACTCTGGATCATATCGCCGACGCGATGCCCGATTTCAAGATACCGAATCTGGTCCGGCTCGGCCTGGGCCGAATCGACGGTGTGACAAAGATCAAAGGGGACGACAATCCTGTCGGCGCTTTCGGAAGGCTGGCGGAACGGTCCAGAGGCAAGGATACCATCACCGGACACTGGGAGATCGCCGGCCTCTATACTGAGGTTCCGTTTAAAACTTTTGAAAAATTCCCGGATGAGTTTATGAAGGCTTACGAAGAAGCCATCGGAATGGAAACGCTGGGAAATTACGCGGCCTCGGGGACCGAGATCATCGAAGCCCTCGGACCGGAGCACGAAAAGACGGGAAAGCCGATCATTTATACCTCTGCGGACAGCGTTTTTCAGATTGCGGCAAATACAGCCGTCATCCCTCTTCCGAAGCTGTACCACATCTGTGAAGTGGCAAGGAAGATGCTGGTGGGTGATGTCCAGGTGGGCAGGGTCATCGCGCGTCCTTACGTCATCGAGGACGGAAAGCGTGTCAGAACGGCTGACCGTAAGGACTATGCCGTATCGCCGAGCGGAAAGACGATCCTGGATTCGGTAAAGGATTCGGGTAAGACGGTCTATGCCATCGGGAAGATCAGCGATATCTTCAACGGACAGGGTGTCAGCATCTCCGTTCATACGGAGAGCAACATGGACGGGGTGGATAAGACCATCGCCGCCATGCACACCGACTTTGAGGGACTCCTGTTCACAAATCTCGTAGACTTCGATTCCAAATACGGCCACAGACGCGATGCCGCGGGATATGGGAAGGCCATCGAGGACTTTGACATCAGGCTTCCTGAGATCATGGATGCTATGAAGCCGGAGGATATTCTCATTCTGTGTGCGGACCACGGCAACGACCCGATTCACAGCGGCTGGGACCACACGAGAGAGCATGTGCCGATTCTTTTGTACGGCAGGAATGTCAGGCCCGGCGCCAACCTCGGAACGAGAGAGAGCTTTGCCGATATCAGCGCGACGATTGCCGAATACCTGTCGGTACTAAAATCCCAGATCGGCGAAAGCTTTTTAAAGGAGATATGAGCGATGAATATGTATGATATTATCTATAAAAAGCGAGAGGGAGAGGCTTTGAGCCGGGAGGAGATCGAATTCTTCGTCAGCGGCTATACCGACGGCAGTATTCCCGATTATCAGGCTTCTGCTCTGCTGATGGCTATTTTCTTTCAGAAAATGGATAGAAAAGAGACGTATGAACTGACGAAAGCAATGAAGCATTCCGGAGACGTCGTTGATCTTTCCGGGATCAAAGGCGTGAAGGTGGATAAGCACAGTACCGGCGGAGTGGGAGATAAGACGACTCTGGTGGTTGGCCCTCTGGCCGCAGCCTGCGGCGTTCCCATCGCCAAGATGTCCGGGAGGGGTCTGGGCTTTACCGGCGGCACGGTCGATAAAATGGAATCGATTCCCGGATTCCGCACGACGCTGGAAGCCGAGGAATTCATCAATCTGGTAAATAGAGTCGGCCTGTCCGTTATCGGGCAGACGGCCCATATCGCACCTGCGGATAAAAAGCTGTACGCCCTGCGGGACGTTACGGCTACCGTGGACGATCTCAGTCTGATCACCTCCAGCGTGATGAGCAAGAAGCTCGCGTCGGGCAGCGACGCCATCGTCCTGGATGTGAAGTGCGGAAACGGTGCGTTTATGGAGCGGTTTGGGGATGCCTGCGAGCTGGGAGAACTCATGGTGGAGATCGGCAAGGCGGACGGGAAAAAGACTATCGCCGTCGTTACGGATATGAGCCAGCCTTTGGGCCTTGCGGTAGGCAACAGCCTTGAGGTGATCGAGGCGATTGAAACTCTCAAAGGAAAGGGACCGAAGGATATTACGGAACTGGCATTGCATCTGGCTTCCCATATGATTTACGTCGGAGAAAAGGCGGCCTCTCCGGAGGAAGGCTACCGGCTGGCAAAGGAAGCGCTTGAAAGCGGAGCGGCCCTGAAAAAGCTGGCTGCATTCATCAAAGGTCAGGGGGGCGATCCGAACGTAATCGACGATTATTCCCTGTTCCCCCAGGCATCCTGCCGTACAGAGATTCCTGCCGCGGCGGACGGTTATGTGTGCGGAATCGAAGCAAGGTCTATCGGGCTTGCTTCTCAGCATTCCGGCGCAGGAAGGGCGACGAAGGAAGACCGTATCGATCTTGCGGCTGGGATCGTGCTGCATAAAAAGGTAGGCGATGCGGTAAAGAAAGGAGAACTGCTGGCGACGGTCTATGGGAACGATCAGACCCGGACCGATAAAGGGGCTCAGGAAGCTGCCGCAGCCTTCCATATTCAGGATCAAAAGCCAGAGGAGACGGTTCTCATAAAAAAGGTAATCCAATGACGAGTGACAATCCAATGACAAGAAATGATTCCATTGCTGGCAACCATCCAATGCCTAGAAAAAAGCTTGCCATCGTCACGGGTTCGGAAGCGACAAAG
>CAMJRV010000297.1 GCA_946408315.1 uncultured Bacillota bacterium
GGCAAAAAAAGAGAGCTGGAGTCAAAGACCGGGTCGAAATCAGAACCGGAAAAATAAAAAAAATGGGATCAGGGCAGCGCCAACATTTTGTTGGCGCTGTTTCTTATGTCCGCAACATCTTGTACCTCATCAAAGAAATGAGAGCTTGTCAGGGGCGCTCCGATATAAAACGGGCGCATTTTTATCTGGTTTTTGTGTTGTGGTGGTTGAAAAGTGGAGTGAAGTGGAGTATAGTGGTGTTAACTAAAAATTTACGGTGGAGCATTGTATCATGTTTATCGGAGAATACCAAAATTCCATAGACGCAAAAGGTAGGATCATTGTCCCCTCTAAATTCAGGGAACAGCTTGGAAACAAGTTTATTCTCACGAAAGGTTTGGACAACTGTCTCTATATCTATCCTATGGACGAATGGAATAAATTCCAGGATAAGCTGACCAGTCTCCCGGTAGCCAACAAGGATGCGCGCGCCTTTGTCAGATATTTCTTTTCCAGCGCGGTTGAATGTGAAATCGACAAACAGGGAAGACTTACCATCCCGCAAAATCTGCGAGAACATGCAAAAATAGACAAAGAGCTGGTAACAATAGGCGTATTGAGCAAGATTGAAATCTGGAGCAAGCAGGAATGGGACAACTATAATGAAGGAACGAATCTCGGACCTGACGAAATTGCAGAAAAGATGTCCGAGTTCGGTATATAGGTAAAGGATAGTATGGAATTCAGACATACTTCGGTACTGTTTTCAGAGACGATTAAAAATTTGAATATCAAGGCGGAGGGTATCTACGCGGATGGTACGCTCGGCGGCGGCGGACATGCTTCTGGAATCTGTGAGAAACTGAGTCAAAAGGGGATTCTGATAGGAATTGACAGAGACAGGGATGCCATGCAGGCGGCGGCTGAGCGGTTGAAGGACTATTCATGCCAAAAGAGATACGTTCAGAACAACTACGCGAATATCAAGGATGTTTTAAAGGGACAGGGGATTGAAACGATTGACGGCGCGGTTCTGGACCTGGGGGTGTCCTCCTTCCAATTGGACAATTACGCGAGGGGTTTTTCCTATATGCAGGAAGCGCCGCTGGACATGCGGATGAACGCGGAAGACTCCCTCACGGCGGAAATTGTGGTGAACGAATACGGCGAGAAAGAACTGACAGATATCATAAGAAGGTACGGAGAAGAGCGATGGGCGTCGCGAATCAGCGAGTTTATCGTAAAGGAGCGCAAAAAGCGCCCGATCAAAACGACGACGGAGCTTGTGGACGTGATCAAAGCGGCCATTCCCGCCTCGGCGAGGAGAGAAGGGCCTCATCCCGCAAAGCGCACCTTTCAGGCGATCCGGATCGAAGTCAACGACGAGCTTGCCCAGCTTTCCCGGGCGGTGGACGAGTTTATCGACGTCCTTGCAGACGGCGGCCGGCTGTGCATCATCACCTTTCATTCCCTTGAGGACAGGATCGTGAAAGAGGCATTCAACAGGAGAGCAAATCCATGTACCTGTCCGAAGGAGTTCCCGATCTGCACCTGCGGCAAGGTCACGGATGTGAAGAAGATAAGCGGCAAACCGATCCTGCCGACGCCCCAGGAACTGGAGATGAACCCCAGGGCAAGAAGCGCAAAGCTGAGAGTGATCGAGCGGCGCACTAATTCAACGATTTAAAGAGGTAAATTCTTATGATGGCAGCAGAAAAATGGTATGAATATCAGGACAGCTATAAACGCTATGGTCTTGATCTGAAACCGAGGCCGGAAAAAAACACGAAATCCAGAAGTTCCAATACGGGAATCAATGCCAAAGATAAGCTCCGACTGCTGATGCTCACCGTTTTCATCGGTTTCCTCTGCGTCGGTCTGATCTTATCGACGGCCTATGCAGCCAGCGTCAAGTATCGCATCAATTCGATGATCGCTGAGAATGAGGTGATCCAGGGTGAGATCGAAAATCTCAACGTAAAGATCGAAAGCGCATCGAACATTCAGATCATAGAGTCGCGCGCGTCGGCTGAATTGGGGATGGTCTATCCCGCTTCCGAGCAGAAGGTATTTCTTGACGGAAGCCAGGAAGCCGTGAAGGATTTTGCACTGGTAATCAAGGAACAGGCATATAATTGATAGCCGGGATATATAATTGAAAAAGGCGGAGAATATACCGGCAGATAAAGATAATTGCATATTGCGGAGAAAGCCAGATAACTTAATGATGGAATAAGTGTGGGATCTGGCTTTTCTATTATAACTGATATCACTGATGTCGCCGAGGTCTCGCTGATATCACTGGGGTAAACGAGGAGATTGGGGAAATATGTCACCGACTACGAACAAGAATAAAAAAAGATTGGTATTTGTTTTTATCATCACCTGTTTTCTTTGCACGGGCCTGGCCTTCCGCGTAGGATGGATCCAGGTGGTCGCCAGCGAACGGTATGCGAAGCTTGCGGTGGAACAGCAGACGAGAGACGTACCGATCCCGGCAAAGAGAGGTATCATTTACGACAGGAACGGAAAAGAGCTCGCCATCAGTGCGGTGACCAACAGCATCTGGGCCCGGCCCGGGGTCGTGAAGGGCTCCTCCAAGGAGGCGGAAGCTCAGGCAAATCTTGAAAAAACCGCTTCGGCGCTGGCGGAAATTCTGCAGATGGATAAGGAAAAGATCCTGCAGACGATCAGCCAGAATCGGAGTCTCGTAAAAGTCGCCAAATATGTGGATAAGGAAAAGGCCGATCAGATCCGCGAGAAGGGTCTGAAGGGGATTGAGATCGCGGAGGACGTCAAGCGGTATTACCCGATGGGAGCGTTTGCCGCCCACCTGCTCGGAAGCACGACGGATGACAACAGGGGACTTGCCGGCATCGAGCTGAAATATGAAAAATATCTGAGCGGGGTCCCGGGAAGATGGATCAAGAACACTGACAGGGATGGCGACAGCCTTTCCTATGGCGTAGAGAAATACTTTCAGGCGGAAAATGGATTGAACCTGGTCCTCACCATCGACGAGGTGATTCAGCACTATGTGGAAAAGGCCCTGGATACGGTTCAGGCCAACACCAGCTCGGATCGGGTCATGTGCATCGTTATGGACCCGAAGACCGGAGATATCCTGGCCATGGCTTCGACGCCGGACTATGATCCCAACAATCCGAGAGTCCCGCTGACCACGGCTGGGGCCGCCTATTTAGAAACCTTGCCCGACAAAGATAAGCCCGATTTCTGGAGCAAGATGTGGAGGAATCCTCTGGTCAGCGATACATATGAGCCGGGTTCTACCTTTAAGCTGCTCACAACCGCTATTGCCCTGGAAGAAGGGGTCACCTCCCTGGATGACAGGTTCGTCTGTACCGGCTCCATCGTGGTGGCGGGTCAGAAACTGAAATGCTGGCGTTCCTATAATCCTCACGGCGCGGAAAATCTCGTTCAGGCCGTCGGAAACTCCTGCAATCCTGTCTTTGTACAGCTCGCCCAGAGAGTCGGATACGATAAATATTTCGATTATCTGGAGCTGTTCGGACTGCGCGACAGGACGGGAATCGACTATCCCGGCGAGGGTTACGCGATCCTTCAGCCGAAAGAGACTGCGGGGCCGGTAGGGCTTGCCACCATGTCATACGGTCAGGGTATTGCTGTTACCCCGATTCAGCTCATCACGGCGGTATCGGCCCTGGGCAACGAGGGAAAACTGATGCAGCCGAGGATCGTAAAGGAACTGCGGGACGACGACGGCAATGTGATCCAGAAGTTTGATACGAAGGTGATCCGTCAGGTCGTTTCCAAGGAGACGGCGGATGAAATGAACCTGATCATGGAAGCGGTCGTAGATGAGGGAGGCGGCGGCACGGCGAAGGTGCCCGGCTACCGAATCGGCGGAAAGACAGGTACTGCAAACAAGGCGAAGGGCGGAGGTTACAGCAATGAGACCTTTTCCTCCTTTATCGGCATGGCGCCTATGGACGATCCCCGGATCGCGATCCTGATGATCGTAGATAATCCGCAGGGAGTCAAATTCGGAAGCCAGACCGCAGCGCCGGGGGTTAAGCTCGTCCTGGAAGAAACGCTCCGATATCTGAATATACAGCCTACATACAGCGAAGAAGAAAAGAAAGCTATGGAAAGCGGTTTGTCGGTGGTTCCCGACGTTACGAATCAAAATCTGAGCGACGCCATCGGGATTCTCGGAGGCGCTTCGCTGAGCTATACGGTATCTCCGGCCAATGAAGGCGGAGAGGACTTCGTAATCGTGGATCAGTATCCGAAGCCGGGAGAAAAGCTGCAAAAGGGAGGAACAGTTTGTCTGTATAAGAACTGAGATTGTTATTATTCACAGCCATCGCCAAACTGTGGTATTCTCACGGGAGCCTCCCTCGCTTGTATGCTTCGCATAAGCTCGGTACAAGGTTTCAGGTCTCCCT
>CAMJRV010000298.1 GCA_946408315.1 uncultured Bacillota bacterium
CTGCTGCACGCTTCCTCGCACATTCTGTCATAGGGGCAGACCTTGGCCGTACAGCCCCCAAGGGCGTTTGCCTCCCGGATGATTGCAGCAGCCCCCTTGATGTTCCGAAACCGTATAGCCCGGATAAAGTCCGCAGGTCTCGTATTGGACGGACAGCCCTTGCTGCAGGGCGCGTCGTAGCACAGAACGCAGCGCGCCGCCTCTTCCATGGCAGTTCTGAGATTATATCCATGGACTGCCTCATTCAGATAGTCCTTTTCAATCTCTTTTCCCTGCAGTTGGTTTTTACTCGTTATTTTACTCAAGATGTTTCCTCCTCTGTCGGTGAATTCTTGCCTTTTTGTTAGTATTTGAATTCCTTTGGGATAAAATACGTCGGAGAAAAAGAAAAACAACCCTTCGGTGAATAGGTTGTTTTCAAATAGGAGTATATATGAAAAAGTCTCAAAGGACTGAATCGTTTCAGGTTGACAGGCGGACTACCTATCTTTGTGATACCCATGAAGCATCCGGTATGAATTCTTCCGGGAAACACTCAAATCCAAGATCCGCATAAAATGTTTCACTGCCTTCAAAATAACAATTTTCTTGCATATTCTTAACACCTCCTTTCTTCTTTCTAGTCATAGTATACTCAGATATTATTAAGAAGGTATTATCGTTTTGTTAAATAACCGTTAAATAAAAAAAAATTTTTTATACACTTTTACGCCCCTTGCCCGAAATGGATACACAAGAAAAAACCGGCGATGAGCTGCAATCCGCCATCGCCGGGAAAATTTATCTTATTCTTCATAAAGGTCGATTGCACAGTTCGTATATACCTTCTGCACGTCGTCGTTCTCTTCAAGGATTTCGATCATCTTTTTCAGGTTCTTGATGTCATGTTCGTCCGTCGGGGTCGATTCCATAGACGGAACGTATTCGATGTCATCTTCGACAAATTCATAACCTGCTGCTTTCAGCGCTTCCGATACGGCTGAGAAAGCCTCCGGCGTCGTCTGAACCTCAAAGGAGTCCTCATGGGCGATCATGTCGTCCGCACCGGCTTCCAGCGCCGCTTCCATCAGAGCGTCCTCATCCACTTTCGAGGTCTTTTCGATCAGAATGATTCCTTTCCGTTCAAACATGTAGGATACGCAACCCGGAACCCCCAGATTCCCGCCGTACTTGTCAAACGCATGTTTTATAGCGGCAGTCGTTCTGTTTTTATTGTCCGTCAGCACGTCCACGATGACGGCAACTCCGCCTGCTCCGTAACCTTCAAAGCTGCCTGGCTCGTAAGATTCTCCCGCAAGCTCTCCAGTTCCCTTTTTGATCGCTCTGGCGATGTTATCGTTCGGCATGTTGATGCCCTTTGCCTTATCGATGGCATGCTTTAAAGCAATATTGTATTCAGGATCGCCGCCGCCCTTGGCAGCTACCGTAATAGCCCTGGCATATTTTGTAAAGACCTGCGCCCGCTTTGAATCCTGTGACGCTTTTCTGTTTGCAATTGTTCCATGTCTGCCCATCAAACAATTCCTCCTATCTCTATTCAATTTTTAACTGAATCATTATAACACAAAGAATCCTGGATTACAATTTTTTCTCTCTCATCTCTCCTTATCGAGATTTTTATGAGCAGTAGCCATCATCAGCTTGATCCGGTTGAGCTGGTTGACGTCGCTGGCCCCCGGGTCATAGTCGATGGCGGCGATATTCGCCAGCGGGCTGTACTTCCTCAGTGCCTTCATCATGCCCTTTCCGGTAACGTGGTTCGGCAGGCAGGCAAAAGGCTGAAGGCATACGATGTTTTCAACGCCGTTGTCGATCAGCTCCACCATTTCACCGGTCAGCAGCCAGCCTTCGCCGCACTGGTTTCCGATGGAAAGAATCCGGCTCGCCTTCTCCGCCATTTCCCGGATAAACAGAGGCGGCTCAAATCTCTTGCTGTGGTGCAGCGCCTCTCTGGCAGGCTTTCGGAACCACTCTACCAACCGAATCGCGGCGGCGTTCCCAAGCATCGTTTTGTATTTTCCCGACAGCTTTCTGAAATTGAACTCTTTGCTGTACATCCCGTAGAGGAAGAAGTCCAGCAGATCGAGGAGGACGGCTTCTCCGCCTTCTTCTTCAATGATCCCCACAATATCGTTGTTGGCGGTAGGGTGATATTTTACAAGAATTTCACCGACGACGCCGACCTTCGGTTTTTTCCCATCCAGAAGCGGCAGGCGGTCAAACTCCTCCACAATATTGTGAACGTTCTTTTTGAACTTGTGTATGCTGCCCTTCTCTATATTCTGCTTTGCCCTTTCCGACCATTTTTCAAAAAGTTCGTTGGCAGTACCTTTGACTGCCTCGTAAGGCCGGGTCGCATAGAGGACCCGCATGAGCACGTCGCCGTAGACCATGGACATCAGGATTCGCTTCACCATCGGTATGGTGATCTGGAAGCCCGGATTTTTCTCCAAACCCGCCATATTGACAGACACCACGGGGATCTGTTCCATTTTCAGATCCTTCAGGGCCTTTCTCAGAAGCGCCACATAGTTGCTGGCCCGGCAGCCTCCCCCGGTTTGGGACATGGCGATCGCAGTTTTGTCCAGATCGTATTTCCCGGATTTCAGAGCATGAATGATCTGTCCGAGGGTAACGATGGTCGGATAGCAGGCGTCGTTATTGATGTATTTCAATCCTTCTTCAACGGCATGAGTATCGACTGACGGCAGCAGTTCCACATTATAGCCGCTGTGATTCAGCGCAGGCTCAAGGAACTGGAAATGGATCGGAGACATCTGCGGAACGATCAGGGTATAATCCCGCTTCATCTTTCTCGTAAACAGCTTCCGCGTAAAGAGAACGTCCTCCATATTGTGCTTGATCTGGTTCCGCTCCCGTTCGTCTATCGCTGCCTTCAGGGACCGTATCCTGATCTTGGCGGCGCCCAGATTGGAGCCCTCGTCGATCTTCAGCACGGTATACAACTTATTTTTATTTTTCAGCAGTTCTTCCACCTGGTCGGTTGTAACGGCGTCCAGGCCGCAGCCGAAGGAATTGAGCTGAACCAGCTCGATGTCGCTGTTTCTGCCGGCAATCTCTGCCGCGCGATACAGCCTGGAGTGGTACATCCATTGGTCCAGCACGCGGATCGGACGGGTAAGCTTTGTGAAATGGGCTACCGAATCTTCCGTCAGAACGGCCATTCCGAAGGAATTGATCAGCTGGTCGATACCGTGATTGATCTCCGGGTCCAAATGATATGGCCTTCCCGCCAGAACCACCGCCTTTTTATTATGGTTCTTGATATAGCGCATCGTATATGCGCCCTGTTTTTTTACGTCGTCCTTAAAGTGCTTATCCTCTTTCCGGCCTTCCTTTACTGCCCTGCTGATCTCGTTGAGTCCGATGTGAAGCGGCCTCATCAGCTCATACAACTGGCGGGTCAGCCGCATATCGTCGTCATAGGGCAGGAACGGATGGCTGAACAGCACATCGTTCTCCTCAAAGACATCGTCCATATTTTTTGCAACCACTTCGGGATAAGTTGCGACGATCGGGCAATTGTAATGGTTTGGAGCTGTAGAATCCTCCACCATCTCGTAGTTGATGCACGGATAAAATATCCATTTCACCCCGTTGTTAACCAGCCATTTGATATGACCGTGAACCAACTTGGCCGGATAGCACGCCGTATCAGAGGAGATGTTATCCATTCCCATTTCATAGATCTCTTTTGAAGATACGGGCGACAGCACGACGCGGAAGCCCAGGTTCGTAAAGAACGTAAACCAGAACGGATAGTTCTCATACATATTCAATACCCGGGGAATGCCGACGATGCCCCGTGAGGCATAGGCTTCTTCCAGCGGTTCATAGGAGAACAGCCGCTTATACTTCATTTCAAAGACGTTGGGGAGATTTTCCTCGCTCTTTTCCTGGCCCGCTCCTTTTTCGCAGCGGTTGCCGGTGATAAACCTTCCGCCGTCGTTGAATTTATTGACAGTCAAAAGACAGTTATTTTCACAGCCCTTACAGCGCGTATGGGTATTGGTTACGGTAAAGCATTCCATCCGGGACGGCCTGATGATGCCCGACTCGGTTCCCTCTACGTAATTTTCCCTGGCGATGAGCGCGGAGCCATAGGCCCCCATGATACCGGCGATATCGGGCCGCACTACATGCCTGCCCATGATACGCTCAATGCTTCTCAAAACGGAATCGTTGAGGAAGGTGCCTCCCTGTACGACAATTTTGTTGCCCGCTTCCGACGCATCCCGGAGCTTGATTACCTTATACAGCGCATTCCGGATGACAGAGTGAGACAGACCTGCGGAAATATCTCCGATGGTCGCGCCCTCTTTCTGGGCCTGTTTTACCTTTGAGTTCATAAATACGGTGCAGCGGGAGCCCAGATCTACCGG
>CAMJRV010000299.1 GCA_946408315.1 uncultured Bacillota bacterium
AACCTGGGTTGTCACCGGCAGGATATTGAAAACGCCGCCCGCAATCCTCATGAAGGGCGGAGAGGTAAAAAACAAGACCAATTTTATAGAACGGAACCTGAAGCTTGATCGGTTGAAATTCAATATGAAATTTCAAATCCGGGAACAGGCCCGCAGCTTATCCAGAACCTTCTTTCTGCTGTTTGGAGTCGTTGTAGCCACTATGCTTATGCTGTACGGCCTGACGATGAAAAGCTCCGTTGACTATATGCTCAACGAAGGCGTGAAGGAATTGTATAACCTTGAGTATGAGTATGTCTTCAACTCGGAAAAAACCGGCATGCCGCCGGCGGAGACAGAACAGTTCGGCGCGGCCTATGTGAGCCTCGCGGACAATGAGGACGTCAGCTTTTATGTGACCGGAGTTTTGCCCGGTACCGACAGGATCAGACTGAAAGACTTAACCGGGCATCCATTCAAACCGGAGCAGATCACCATGACAGCTCCTCTGGCGCAAAAGCTGAATGTGGAAGAGGGCGGCAGTGTGACGGTTTTCGATACGGAGAACGGTGCGGAACACACTTTTACCATTGAAAAAGTGGCCGATTCTTACGCGGGGGACTTCCTGTTTATGCCTCTTGATCAGTTTAACACTGAGTTCGGATTGCCCGCCGACGCCTATATCGGCATTTGGAGCGATGAACCGATGACCTTTGCGGAAGGTGAGATCCGTAGTACAAAATCTATCGACACCATCGTCAAGGGTTTCAGCTCCTTTATTGACCAAGCTGGACCGATGATCTACGGTCTTATCGCCTCAGCTTTTGTACTGGGCCTGATCATTATCTATCTTGTTACCGGCCTGGTGATTGATGAAAGCCGGACCAGTATCTCGTTGATGAAAGTGTTCGGATACAGAAAAAGGGAAATCGGCAGATTGATATTGGGAAGCAATACACTGATTGTTGTAATTGGCTATCTGCTCGGCATTCCCGCTTTGCTCGGGACCGTAGGAATCTTCTACGGTTCTCTGACGGAAAGCCTTCAGATCGTTTTGCCGGTCAAACTGAACGTCGTTTATATGATCCTGGGCTTTCTTGTGGTGCTGGCCGCTTATGAGTTCGCAAAGTTGATGTGCAGAAAAAAGGTGGCGCGTATATCCATGAGCGAAGCTTTAAAAGCGGGAACGGAATAGATAGCACTATGAAGCTCCGGCATAATTTGGTATAATAATACCAAATATGACATGCAGTAATTCAAAGATTACTCAATATCTTCAGAAAAAGACTCGTTGTTTACATGGTAATAGTCCGGGCTTATTTAATTGTATAGGAGATTTGTTTAAGGAGGAAATTATGAATGACACACGAAATCAGAAAGAATCCCTCGACACCTCTGAATACATACAAATTATGGAGAGGCTGCTATATGTAGTTCAAGAGCTATCCGCAGCGCGCGATTTGGATACTGTTATGGATATTGTACGTCATTCTGTACGTGACTTGACCGGATCTGATGGTGCAACTTTTGTTTTGCGAGAAAATGATTTTTGTTACTACGCGGAAGAAGATGCAATCTCTCCATTATGGAAGGGGAATCGGTTCCCTCTGGAGACATGTATCAGTGGATGGGTAATGTTAAACCGAAAACCGGCTATTATTGAAGATATTTATGTCGATTCACGGATTCCTATAGATGCATATAAGAAAACTTTCGTAAAAAGCCTCGCCACAGTTCCGATTAAAACAAATGATCCAATCGGTGCAATTGGCTGCTATTGGAGTGAAAGGCATATTGCAACGCCGGAGCAGATAAAAGTATTGCAAGTTCTGGCGGATACGGCAGCTATCGCTATGGAGAATATACATTATCAGAATGTAATAGCCACCAAAGCCAAACAGTTGGAGGAAGCGATAGATGGTACCTTGCTCACGATTGCCAAGATGGTAGAACAAAAGGACCTGTATACTGCCGGACATCAAAAGCGGGTAGCTATGCTGGGGCTGGCTATTTCCAAGGAAATGGGGTGGCCGCAAGAACGTTGTGAAAGTGTCTTCCGCGCCGGAGTAGTACATGATATAGGAAAGATTGGAATCCCCGGCGAATTGCTTTCAAAGCCTACGAAATTAACTACTCTTGAGTTTTCTTTAATAAAGACCCATTCAGAAGCCGGATACACAATATTAAAAGATGTACCGCTGCTTTTGCCGACGGCCCAAATTATACTTCAACACCATGAACGTTTTAATGGGAGTGGTTATCCTTATGGGTTAAAAAACGACGAAACCCTTCCGGAGGCGCAGATACTGGCTGTAGCAGATGTCTTTGAATCAATGATTTCTCATAGACCCTATAGGCCGGCTCTGGGTATGGATGCCGCGATAGAAGAGCTGGTTATGAATAAAGGCATTTTGTATCATCCGGATATTGTTGAGATTATTGTGCATCTTGTTAAAAATAAAGGCTATACAATTCCTGAGTGACAGGAGGAAATGCTGTGGACGAAATTGAAATGCAGAAGCAGATGCGGCGGGCAAAGATGTGGAATATGATTATCTTTTCCATTTTCGCCGCGATAGCGGCCGCTGCTCTGATTGGCTTTGGCGTTTATAGATATCAGCATACCTTCACCGTCGAAAAGTGGCTCAAGGAGCCATACGGCAGAACCAACATGGTTGCTGACTTAATTGAAAAGTATGAACTTGTTGGAATGACAGAAAAGGAAGTCATTTCGCTGCTGGGTGAAGAAGAAACCGATGCAGACGCTAAGACATCTTTTAAGATAAGCAAGACATATTTTGACCCTGAAAACACGATTGTTTATTATCTGGGCGTTGATTATATGGACGACAGGTGGCTTATCCTATCTTTAGAAAACGGCATTGTTAGTGGTTACTGCATTGACGTAACATAAATTAGAGAGACTTTTATTATATAGATATTGCCACTTATATAAATTTACCGCTTATAAGCTCTCATTGCGAAAATATACGCGACAATCAGAATGCCCAGGCACCATGCGAGCGCGATCCAAATGTCATTGCCGACAGGCTGGCCTGACAGCAATGCGCGGATAGCTTCCACGATTGAAGTCACCGGCTGGTTTTCGGCAAAAGCGCGAACAACTGGCGGCATTGATTCGGTAGGCACAAACGCTGAACTGATAAATGGCAGGAAGATAAGCGGATAGGAAAAAACTCCTGCTCCATCCACCGATTTTGCGGACAGTCCGGCAATCGCTGCGATCCATGTCAAGGCCAGGGTAAACAGTGCGAGTATACCGGCCACAGCAAGCCATGATAATACTCCCGCCGACGATCGGAAGCCCATAATGAGCGCTGCGAGAATAATGACGACAACCGAAATCGCATTGGATACCAGCGAGGTCAGCACATGTCCCCACAACGCGGCCGAACGCGCAATCGGCATGGAGTGGAACCGTTCAAAGATGCCCCGCTGCACATCCATGAACAGACGGTAAGCTGTATAGGATATACCGCTTGCAATCGCAATCAGCAGGATGCCGGGCAGCAGGTAATTCACATAGTTATCCGTACCGGTTTGAATAGCGCCGCCGAACACGTAGACAAACAACAGCATAAACGCAATCGGCATGATGGTGACTGTGATGATGGTGTCCACGCTGCGGAAAATATGGCGCATGGAACGTTCAACCATAACGCCCATGTCACTGAAAAAATGTTTCTTTACCGCTTCCATTTATTTTTCCTCCTCCTGATTCCTTCCAGCAGGCCGCGCGAGAGCCTCGGTGCCGATAATTGCGAGGAATATCTCCTCCAGCGTAGGCTGTTTTTCCACATACTCTACCTTTGCAGGCGGAAACAGCTTTTTCAGTTCCTCAAGGGTACCGTTCGCGATAATCTTTCCTTCGTGCAGAATGGCGATTCGATCTGCAAGCTGTTCGGCCTCGTCTAAATATTGCGTAGTCAGGAATACTGTCGTACCGTTATTAGAAAGCTCTTTGACTGTCTTCCAAACCTCGTTGCGTCCTTCAGGGTCAAGCCCGGTGGTCGGCTCGTCGAGAAAAATCAGCTGAGGTGCTCCGATCAGGCTCATGGCAATGTCGAGTCTGCGGCGCATACCGCCCGAATAAGCGGACACCCTGCGGTCGGCGGCATTGGTCAGGCCGAAGCGATTCAGCAGATCCTCCGCGACCTGACGCGGGTTTTTGAGATGCCGCAGCTTGGCAATCATGATCAGATTTTCCCTTCCGGTCAATATCTCGTCCACGGCGGCAAACTGCCCGGTCAGGCTGATCGATTGCCGCACATAGTCGGGCTTTGATGTAACGCTGAATCCGTTGACGGAAGCGGTTCCTCCATCCGGTTTGAGCAGCGTGGTGAGGATTCTGATAATCGTTGTCTTTCCTGCGCCGTTGGAGCCGAGCAGGGCGAAAATACTGC
>CAMJRV010000300.1 GCA_946408315.1 uncultured Bacillota bacterium
TTGCAGTTCCTGTAAAGGGAAATGTGCCGAAGGGCGAATTTATGGCCAGATTGGAACAGCCGAGAGGAGAAGCATATTACTATTCAAAGGGTGCGGATTCCAAGTTCCTGGAAAGAATCAGGGTGAGGACTCCTACCAACATGAACATTCCTTCCATGGTCAAGACGCTGCAGGGCTGCGATCTGGCGGACGTTCCGATGTTGGTTTTAACGATTGACCCCTGTATCAGTTGTACGGAAAGGTAGGTGAGAGTGATGGCAGCATTCAAGTTAGGCAAGATGGTCATGAGAAGCCTGTTCAAGAAGCCGGCTACTCTCATGTACCCGGTGATTCCGAGAGAGTGGCAGGAAAGAACGAGAGGCCATATTGAAAATGAGATCAACGATTGTATCTTCTGCGGTATCTGCCAGAGGAAATGCCCGACCAACGCTCTGATTGTTGACAAGGGCGCAAGATCCTGGACGATTCACAGAATGCAATGTATCCAGTGCAGCTGCTGCGTGGAAGTATGCCCGAAAAAATGCTTGACGAACGAGAATACATACACGACGCCAAGCACGGAAAAAGTAGTGGATACCTATATCGCAGATCCGCCGGCGCCAAAGCCGGAGGTAAAAGCAGAGCCTAAGGCAGAAGCGGCGCCAGCGCCAAAAGCTGAGCCGAAAGAAGAAACAAAAGCTGAGCCACAGGCGGAAGCGAAAGAAGAGCCGAAGGCGGAGCCTGCGGCAGCAACTGAGGAAAAAGCTGAATAATGCATGAATTTCCAATTACACAACAAATCATAAAGTTAGCCGAGAAGCACGCAACGGAGTTGTGTGCTTCTCGAATAAAGTCCATAAAGCTGGTGGTAGGGGAATACTCCGGCTTTGTCGGCGACTCCATTCAGATGTATTTCGACGTGATTTCAGAAGGCACCCTCTGTGAAGGAGCGGTCATCGAGATCGAATACGTAACACCCAAGATGAAATGCACCGGGTGCGGGGCGCTGTTTGAACGGGAATTCCTCTCCTTTTCCTGCCCGAAATGCGGGGCGGACGGAGAACCGACGGAGATCGGCAAGGAGTTTTATATTGAGTCTATTGAAATCGAGAGATAGACGCCGGATATCTGCGCAAGCACATCTGTTCACTGTTCTGGTATTTTCAAGACTTCACCTCAAGATTTTTTCTGCGCAAAAATGTGAGGGATCACATTATTTGCTGGGATTGCTTCGCAATCGAGAAAAAACCTTTCTCGGCTCAGTCGAAAATACGGCGAACAGCTCAAGGATATGCTTTCGCAGGTATCCGGCTCGGATGAAAAGCATCAACGCTTGATTTAAGCCGTTGACAGAACTGGCGTCCGATTGTCGGAAAATTGTTCAAAGGCTTTGCTTTTGCTGACAGCCAGCTCTGGTGATCAATTGACAACGAAAGCCTTTTTCGGGTATGATTAAGAAAAATGTACCGATTGTATAAGAAACGGAAGCAGATACATGCTTTCGTCAGGAGGAATACAAACAATGCATGATGTTTTAAAAGTGAACATGATGGCCAATATCCACGATGAGAACGATCATATCTCCGCCCACATCAATGAGGATCTGAGCGACCAGCATATTTACGTGATCAACGTGATGGGAGCGCCGGGAGTAGGAAAGACTACTACCCTGAAGAATATTATCAAGAATTTAAAGGGCTTGAAGCCCTATGTCATAGAGGGAGATATCGAATCGGATATCGACACGAAAGATTTGCGCGGGCTTGGAATCGATACGTTCCAGATCAATACCTTCGGGGCCTGCCATCTGGATGCGCCGATGATTCACAATCAGGTGCAGAACATAAAGTTTGATGAAAAAGGAGTTCTCTTCATCGAGAACATCGGCAACCTGGTCTGCCCCGCGGAATTCAGCATCGGAGAGCATTGCAAAATGCTGATCTCCACCGTGACCGAGGGAAGCGACAAGCCGTATAAATACCCCCTTGCTTTTGAGAAAGCGGATGTAATCATCCTGAACAAGGTAGATTTGATCCCGTATCTCGATTTTGACGAGGAGTTCTTTATGAAGGGCGTCAGGGCTCTGAACAAAGAGGTGCCCGTGTTCAAGGTATCGGGAAGAACAGGAGAAGGCTTCGCGGCGGTGGCGGAGTGGGTCGAGAAAAAGGCGGAGCAGATCGAGTCCGTCAGCCATCACCATCACCATCACGACCATGACCATGACGAGCACCATCACCATGAACATCATCATCACGACGAATGAAACGACACATGTGTCGCATGGAATTCAGCGTAGAATGCTTTGCAAGTATCAGCGAGAAACCATGGAGGACTTGCATTGTCCGAAAGAAAAACCGTAAAAATTAAAATATGGGGAATCGTTCAAGGGGTCGGCTTCCGGCCCTTTGTTGCGAAACTGGCAGACCGCTTGGGAATGAGAGGAGAGGTCCTCAACATCGGCGGTCTTGTTGACGTTGTCCTTACGGATACCCAGGAGAGAATCGACGCCTTTCTCGAAGCATTACGCCGGGAAAAGCCGCTGCCGGCGGAAATCGTCCATATCAGGATCGAGGAACTGAAACTCCGCGATTTTGACGCCTTTACGATACTGGAAAGTGACGACGGTGACGATGAGGCGGCCATGATTCCGGCGGACCTGTCCATCTGTCCCGACTGCCTTGCCGAGCTTCAGGACCAGGAAAACCCAAGGTACCTGCATCCCTTTATCAGTTGCATGGTGTGCGGACCGAGATATACGATCATCGATAAAATACCGTACGACCGGGAAAATACCTCCATGATTGAATTTCCCATGTGCGATTTTTGCCATGGAGAATATACGGACCGGCAGGACCGGCGTTACCACGCCCAGACCATATCCTGCCACGACTGCGGGCCGATGCTGGAGTGCAGGGTTTCCGGTGGGGGATATCCTCGCAGAAACCATAAAACTGATTACCGTTTTTGTGCGCCAGCACAGAAAAACGGTGGTTTCCAAGAGGATATCCCCCATCGGAAACCGTCTGCATCGGAGGGTGATGCGAACCCTGTGCTGCTTGCCGCATCGTTTATTGACGATGGGCGGATCATCGCGCTGAAAGGCGTCGGCGGCTACAATTTTGTATGCAGTCCGTTCCGGGAAACTGCGGTAAAGAATCTGAGACGCCTCAAGATCAGGGAAGAAAAGCCTTTTGCGGTCATGTTCCGAGATATGGATCAGATCAGACAATATTGCTATGTCAGCACGGAGGAGGAAATGCTGCTCTCATCCAGCGCCAAACCCATCGTTCTGCTGGAACGAAGGAACGCGCCGCCGGAAGGCAGCCGAGAGGTCGGTGACAGAGGCGAAATCTGTGAAGAGGTCTGCAAGACGAGCCGCTTTGTCGGCGCATTTCTCCCCAGCATGGGCGTACAGTTTATGCTGATCGACCGGTGCGGACCGTTGATCGTGACCAGCGCCAACCTTTCCGACATGCCGATCATCAAAGATGATGAAGAGATGTTCCTGCTTCAGGATTACCTGGCGCGGGAGGCGGGTGTGGTCGAAAACGAGCCGGGAAAAACCTGCGAGTCAGAAACCCGGCAGGGAGAAACACTGGCGGCAGTTTTTTATAATACGAGGAAGATTCGGGTCAGGCTGGACGACTCGGTTGCCCGGGTGATTGACGGGCAGCCGCAGATGATCAGAAGGTCGAAGGGCTACGCGCCCGTCCCATTGTATATTAACAATAGGCTGACGAAGCAGGATATGATTCTGGCGACAGGAGGACAGCTGAAAGCCTCCTTTTCGCTGAGCAAAGGCCCCTTTGCCTACGTCAGCCAGTATTTCGGCGATCTGGACAGCGTAGAGGCGGAAACCATCTTTGCAGATAACGTAGCGCGGATGCAGGAACTGTTTCGCATCCGACCGGCCCTGATCGTCAGCGACCTCCATCCGTTATATTTCACCACGAGATATGCGGCGCAATATGCCGCCGAACACGGAATTGAGCTTTTGCAAGTGCAGCACCATCATGCCCACACGGCGTCGGTCATGGCAGAACATGACCTGCGGGAACCGGTGATCGGCGTCAGTCTCGACGGCACCGGCTACGGTACCGACGGCGCCATCTGGGGCGGAGAGTTTTTAATCTGCAGAGGTGCCGATTTTGACCGCGCGGGACATCTGGAATACGTCAAGATGCTCGGCGGGGATTCCTCCATGAAGGAAGGCTGGAAGTCGGCGTTCTGCCATCTGTATCACTATCAAAAATCGGAAGAAGCCGATTGCTCACAGAAACCGAGGGCTGGCGAGCTGGCCGGGAATCCGGGCGATTCCCGATGGTCGCCTCAAGAGCCGGAAGACCCCAGGTGGCCGATGGTGAAAGCTGGGCTTGACCATAATATCAATACGATCAACAGTTCCAGCATGGGCAC
>CAMJRV010000301.1 GCA_946408315.1 uncultured Bacillota bacterium
AAAGCGAAATCCGGAATCCGGTGATGACTTCATCCATGATCAGTACGATGCCGTATTTTTCGGTAAGTTCCCGCATCCCTTCCAGATAACCCGGCTTCGGAAGGATGCAGCCGGTGTTGCACATGATCGGTTCGGAAATGACGGCGGCGATCTCCTTGTAGTTTTCTTCGATCACCTTTTTCAGAAGATCGATATCGTTCCACGGGAGAATGATCAGACTGTCGGCGATTCCGTCGGGCAACCCGGGTCCCTGGGGCTCCGGAACCGGCATGCCGTTTACGATGGCAGCGTCGGAAGGATGCTTGCTCCAATAAATGGCGTCGGAAAAGCCATGATACATTCCTTCAAACCGGATCACTTTTTTTCTTCCCGTATATGTTCTGGCGAGCCGCAGCGCATAGGTGACCGCTTCCGTGCCGGAATTGTTCAGTCTTACCTTTTCCAGGCTCGGAACGCATTCCGTCATCTTCCTCGCGACTGCCGTATCCAGCTCCGACGCCAGCGCAAATACCGTGCCTGTCTCGTGAATCTGCTTACTTACAGCTTCTGTGATCACTTCCGGCCTGTGGCCCAAAAGCATCGGGCCGAGGCCCAGCAGATAATCAATGAATTCATTTCCATCCACGTCTGTCACCCTGGAGCCCTGTCCGCTTTTCACATACAGCGGATACGGGTCCCATCCAGACCATACCGCCCGGGCGGTGCTGTTTACGCCTGCAGGAATATACTCCTTTGCCTCTGCAAACAATTTTTTGCTCGTTGGAAACCTTTTTTCATACTCTTGAATATTTCTCAGCTTTTTCACATCCATGACGCAACCTCCTTGATCAATCCATAATCAGCCTGCTTCTCCGGTTGGAGTTTGATTATGTTTGCAGCCGGATTCCTACCAATTCTGCTAAATTGCCTTCATTATAACAAATGCCTGTTTTCACTAAAAGCAATTAGTTTTTATATATAATATTGGATATGCCAATATTTCTATGGTATGATACGGATATGGATATTTCAAAAATAGAAACATTTTTAACGATCGTAAAGGCAAAGAGTATCAGTAAAGCCGCCAATTCCCTGTTTGTTTCGCAGGCGACCGTCAGCCAGCGTTTGAACGCTTTGGAGGAGGAGGTGGGTTTTGCTCTGCTGGAACGAAGCAAGGGAATCCGCTCCATCAAGCTGACCCCCAAGGGCGAAAAATTTATCCTCATCGCGTACAAATGGATGGACTTGTTTCACGAAATGGAAGCCCAGATCGGAGCCGAACAAAAACTGCCCCTGGCCATCGGCCACACGGAAAGTATGAATATCCATCTGTTTTCTCCCCTCTACAAGAGCCTGATCCACGGCGAAAAGGGGATGCTCTTCGACCTGTCGATCCGGACGGAGCGTTCCACGGAAATCCATAAAATGATCGAAAGCAGGGATCTCGACATCGGATTTGTCTACAGCCTGCATCCCAGCAACAATATTCTGATCACGCCGCTCTATTTTGAGCCGCTTCATGTCATCAGCCTGCGCGGCGGGCGCAAGGACGAGAAAACAGAATACCACCCTTCCGAACTGGACCCGAGATATGAAATTTACACAAACTGGTCCAATGATTTTCAGGCGTGGCATCAGAATTTCTGGAATTTTTCCATTTCTCCCTATATGGTATTGGATTCGGAATATATCATTCTCGACTATCTGGACTCGGACAAGCTCTGGGCCATCGTCCCGAAATCGGTGGCGCTGCTGGTGAACAAGCTGAATCCGGACATCGGGATCTATAAGCTCCTGGAAAATCCACCCGCAAGGGTATGCTATAAGATTTCACACAAACTGCCCAAGGAGAGCCGAAAAAACTCCGTGACTCTTTTTTCGACGCTGCTGACAAAATATATCGCCGAACAGACGGATTTATCCCTGTTTGACTGATTTCGGCCGGTGATTCCCGTCATAGGCACAAAAAAGATCAGCCCCGCATTAAGAATAATGCAGGGCTTTTTTACAGCCGGGGCAGAGGTCCGTCTGACCTCTGCCCAATCTTATTTACCACTTCCAGGTCGGCCGATCAAAGTCGAAATTCGACCTTACATCGGAAAAGTCCGTGGTGCCGCAGCGACGGCACGGATCCATTTCTTCGCACTTGTTTTCACAAGGCATCTCGCATGCATGCTTTCTTTTTATGTCCTGGTCGTTAAGGACGTCCTTGCCACCTTCTACGATGTTGCACAGTCCGTTTTCCACCATATTGAGACCTCTCTGAATCATCTCGTTCGCTTTGCAAACTCCGCAGTTACAGATCTCGTCCAAGCCTTTCTTGATGCACTTCATTCCTTCCTTGACGTCGCAAACGCCGGCCTTGATCCGTTTCTGACCTTCGGAGCAGCCGTTGTCGCCCATATCATCGAGCCCTTGCATGACACAGCACACGCCTTTTTCCATCTTGCACAGCCCTGTGCAAACCTCTTTGACGCCTTCCCGAACCCGGCATTTGCAAATCTTCTTCATGCCCGCTTTGACGCAGTCTATTCCATCCTTGATTTTGCAGCTGCCGGCCATCATATCTTCAATTCCTTCGACGCGATCACAGTCGCACCAGTCTAAGTTACTGTTGTACATTTTCTCATACCCTTCTTAAAAATACTCCACCCGGTGAGGTGTACTATAGTATATGAAGAAGGAATGAAAAATGCTGCTTACTCGGCCCCATCCCGTCGGAATAAACCGAAGAAAAAATGGAATAAACAGAAAAACAGCAGACCAGCCGCACTTGCAAGGGTAATCTCAGGAAGCAGCGCCCCTATGGCAGCGGCGAGAAAAGCAAAAGAGGAGACAGTCAACCCAAGCGTTCCGGCTCCGGCGTCCAGCCCCCGAGCCGCCGCAATCATAAGAATCAGGATTGGCAAAAACCCTATGAGGACAACGGCAAAAAATCGAAACAAGATCCGCCTCTTTTCCTGGCCCCGAAGGGACAATCTCTCCCGTTCCCCGGATCTCACGAGGAAGCCGCCTACGGCTGCCTCCATAGCAAGAAGCGCTGTAAACAGGACTGAAACAGCACCGACGTCATCGGAAAACCGCCCCGCGTAAGCTTTCGGTATTCCATTCCCGAAAACGGCAGCTTCATATCCAGCCAGAGCTTCCTCGTAGGTAAGCTCCCTGACTCCGTAGCGCTCCAGATTTTCATAATCGGCCGTCTTCCTGCCGATGACGGCTTTTATTTCACCGAGCAGCTTCTTGAACTCGTCGTAGGAAAGATCCTCTCGGATCGGTATGTACGCTTCGTAGGGCAGGAGCCGCTCCACCTGCTGGTCCGGCTCAAACTCGTGCGCAAGCTTCTTATAATAATCTTTCCTCAGAAAGTTCTCCGCCTGCTCCTCGGTCATATCGCCGTCGCGCTCCATTATTTTCGCAAGATCCATCCTGAAGAACTCTTCGTCCACCTGATACATGGTCTGTCCCGTGATTTTCTCAAAAAGACTGAAAACCTTCTGCCGTTTTTCGCTGTTCAGCCTTTTATGAGCCGGAATCACGCCCAGAAGATAGGTGTCATATTCGTTGTTCGATGTGTCGCGAAACAGGTGATATGTGACGTTTCGCATAACCTGTTCCGGTACCTCCTCATCCACAGAGCCATACCGCGCTTCACCGGAAACGGGCTCCACAAACAGATTGTTCTTCGTGCCTCCCCACCTGGATTCCTCAAACAGGACCCCGTCTTTTGCCTGCTGCAGGTCGACCTTGACCTCCTCCCGGTATTGCGTGAAAAACACCGTTGCCAACGCAACGATAAAAATCCAATAGGCAGCACACCGGACAACGATCTTCATTTCTCTTCGTAATGCTGTGAACATTTTCTTCCTCCTGCGGATTTTCCTGCAATATCACTTGTCGGAATAATGCCCTTTACATTGAGCGATCTCGATATTTCCGTCATCCTGCACCCGGTACACGATACGGTTGACCTCATCAATACGACGGCTCCACCATCCGGACAGATTACCCTTTAAAGGCTCCGGTTTACCGATCCCTTCAAAAGCATTCCGAGTAATATCCTGTAAAATCAGATTGATTCTGCGGACCATCTTTTTATCCTGCGCTTGCCAGTAAATATAATCGTCCCACGCTTCCGGCAGGAAGATTAGATTACTCATCGGCCAACTCCTCCAGTTCTTCCATGGTCTTCACCACCGGTTTGCTCTTTCCCGCTTCATATTTTTCTATCGTTTCTTGTAAATGAGCCTGATTTTCATCGGAATAAAACGGGTCTACCCGTAATTCAAAAGGAATCCCGCCATACCTTACCACCTGTTTATAAAATACGTTTGTGGCCGCCGACATCGAAAGCCCCAGATCGGAAAAAATGCGGTCAGCTTTTTGCTTGAGCGGATCATGATGGGGATTATTTTAGT
>CAMJRV010000302.1 GCA_946408315.1 uncultured Bacillota bacterium
GAAAGATACCAGAATCAATATTATTGATACACCCGGCCACGTTGACTTTACCGTCGAGGTAGAGCGATCTCTGAGAGTCCTGGACGGAGCCGTTACGGTGCTCTGTGCCAAGGGCGGAGTTGAGCCTCAGTCCGAAACCGTCTGGAGACAGGCGGAAAAGTACGGTGTTCCAAGGATGATCTTCATCAACAAGATGGATATCACAGGAGCTGATTTTTTCCGTGTTGTCGGAATGGTAAAGGACAGGCTGAGGGCAAATGCAGTTCCTCTCCAGCTTCCGATCGGTGCTGAAGATACCTTTGTCGGCATTGTAGATTTATTGGATATGAATGCTGAAATCTACAAGGATGATTTGGGAAAAGAAATTGAAATAGGAGAGATTCCCGACGCCCTGAAGGAAATGGCCGAAGAGTGGAAGCATAATCTTGTTGAAGCGGTGGCTGAGTCGGATGAAGAGCTGCTCATGAAGTATCTGGAAGGTGAAGAGCTTTCCAAGGACGAGATCAAATCCGCAATCAGAAAGATGACCATTGCCGGGAAAATGGTACCGGTAGTCTGCGGTTCGGCTTATCGAAACAAGGGCGTTCAGATGATGCTTGACGCAGTTGTTGATTATATGCCTTCACCGGTTGATATTCCTCCGATCAAGGGGATCATTCCTCATAAGGAGATCGAGGGAGAAAGAGCAGCGGACGATAAGGGTCCTTTTTCCGCTTTAGCATTTAAGATCATGGCCGACCCCTTTGTGGGCAAGCTTGCGTTCTTCCGGGTATACTCGGGTATGCTGAAGTCGGGCTCCTATGTTTATAACTCCACAAAAGATAAAAAAGAAAGAATCGGAAGAATCCTTCAGATGCATGCGAATCGGAGAGAGGAAATCGAAGAGGTTTACTCGGGCGATATCGCTGCAGCGGTCGGTCTGAAAGACACGACCACCGGAGATACGCTCTGCGACGAAAAGCAGGCGATCATACTGGAATCCATGGAATTTCCGGATCCGGTTATCGAAATTGCAATTGAGCCTAAGACGAAAGCAGGACAGGATAAGATGGGTCTTGCACTGGCAAAGCTTGCGGAAGAAGATCCTACCTTCAAGACCTACACGAACGAAGAGACCGGCCAGACTATCATTGCAGGTATGGGAGAACTTCATCTTGAAATCATCGTAGACAGACTTCTTCGTGAATTCAAGGTAGAAGCCAACGTAGGAAAGCCGCAGGTATCTTACAAAGAGACTCTTTCCGGCAATGCGGACGTGGATCACAAGTATGCGAAGCAGTCCGGCGGACGAGGCCAGTACGGTCACGTCAAGATCAGAGTCTATCCGAGAGATCCGGGTGCAGGATTTGAATTCAAGAATGCCATCGTCGGAGGAGCGATTCCGAAGGAATACATTCCGAAAATCGAAGATGGAATCCGCGAAGCGATGCAGAACGGACCTTTGGCCGGATATCAGGTTGTCGATGTGGGCGTTGAACTGTATGACGGTTCCTACCACGAAGTAGACTCTTCCGAAATGGCCTTCAAGATCGCCGCTTCCATGGCGTTCAGAGAGGCTGCCAAAAAGGCGAAGCCGGTGCTCCTTGAGCCGATCTTCAAGATCGAGGTTACGGTTCCTGAAGAATATATGGGAGACGTAATCGGAGACATCAGTTCCAGAAGAGGAAGAATCGAAGGAACCGACATGAATGCCGGCGCAGTTGCAGTAAGAGGTTATGTTCCGCTTTCCGAAATGTTCGGATATGCCACCGACCTCAGATCGAAAACCCAGGGCCGCGGAGTTTATGTCATGCAGTTTGACCACTTTGAAAAACTGCCCGACAGCTTACTGGAAAAGGTTAATAAGTAACGAAATATAAAATTTTTATGGAGGATCACGAAAATGGCAAAAGCTAAATTTGAAAGAAACAAGCCCCATGTTAATATCGGGACGATCGGTCACGTAGACCACGGCAAGACGACATTGACAGCGGCAATCACCAAGACATTATTCCAGAGATATGGATTAGGCCAGATGGTAGCCTTCGACCAGATCGACAAGGCACCAGAAGAAAGAGAAAGAGGAATCACGATCGCAACGGCGCACGTAGAATATGAAACACCGAACAGACATTATGCGCACGTAGACTGCCCCGGACATGCTGACTATGTAAAGAACATGATCACAGGAGCCGCACAGATGGACGGAGCGATCCTGGTAGTAGCAGCGACAGATGGACCGATGCCGCAGACGAGAGAGCACATCCTGCTTTCCAGACAGGTAGGCGTACCGTACATCATCGTGTTCCTGAATAAGTGCGACATGGTAGACGACGACGAGCTTCTTGACCTGGTAGAGATGGAAGTAAGAGAACTGCTTGACATGTACGAATTCCCTGGAGACGACACACCGATCATCAGAGGATCCGCGCTGGAAGCATTGAATAATCCGGAAGGCCCATGGGGAGACAAGATTGTAGAGCTGTTTGAAGCAGTAGACACCTACATTCCGGAACCGGAAAGAGCGACAGATAAGCCATTCCTGATGCCTGTAGAAGACGTATTCTCGATCACAGGAAGAGGAACGGTAGCGACAGGAAGAGTCGAAAGAGGAATCCTGAAGGTATCTGACGAAGTAGAAATCGTAGGACTGACAGAAGCGCCGAGAAAAGTAGTCGTAACAGGCGTAGAAATGTTCAGAAAGCTGTTGGATCAGGCGCAGGCAGGAGACAACATCGGAGCGCTGTTAAGAGGCGTACAGAGAACTGATATCGAAAGAGGTCAGGTACTGGCAAAGCCGGGCAGCATTAAGCCGCATACAAAGTTTGCATCGCAGGTATACGTACTGAAGAAGGAAGAAGGCGGAAGACATACGCCGTTCTTTAACGGATATAGACCGCAGTTCTATTTCAGAACGACAGACGTAACAGGAAACCTGAGCTTACCGGAAGGCGTAGAAATGTGCATGCCTGGAGATGACATCCAGATGACCATCGAGCTGATCACGCCGATCGCGATCGAAGAAGGACTGAGATTCGCGATCAGAGAAGGCGGAAGAACAGTAGGAGCCGGCGTTGTAGCGAAGATCATCGAATAATGGCTTGTTAAAATTCCCCAGAGCGTTGCCTTTTTGCCCCAAGCTCGCTTGGCTGGCAAAACGGACAGCGTAGCGAAGCGTAGGAGCAGACAAAGTCTGCGTTGTTACTGGGATGCGAATCCGCTTCTCACGTAACACAGAGTACGTTCCGATGCGGTTCGCATCCCGTGCCTAGCTCTGAGAAATTTTTCCGGCGCCATATATGCTTTATAAGAACTTAAATGAAAAAAAGAGATCCGCAGTCATGCGGGTCTCTTTTTGGGCTGTGTAAAATACCAGAATTGAATAAGGGTCGAAATTTGAAAGTCGGAAACCGCCGAATTTTGCGATTTTCAAAATTATGCTATTTCTTGATAAAAGCGACTGTAAAGGTTATAATATGAGTAATTGTCGGGAGGACATGGGACAAACATGCTTTTTTAAATCCTTGTTTTTCCTGTGACCATATTGTGACCATTAGCTGTGACAATAGGACCATACATAGCCAGGAATTCAGCTTTAGGATTGTGAAAATATTGAAAAGGCAAACCTGCTGAAAGGCAGGGACGCAAAGCCAGGAGCCTAAAGGAGCTTTCGGGAAAGCTGTCAGGGTTGTCCGGCTGCCACATATTTCATTCTTTACTTTTCGAGGAAACGATGAAAGGAGAAATGAAAAATGATGGCTTTTTTTTATGGGAAGAGCGGACCGTAGGGGGCAGGCCGAGCGGGATATATGAATCGACCTGCGACAAAAAGTGAGACAAGTGTGTATTTAGTAAACAGGAGGAAGAACTATGAATCACTCAACTCAAAAGACTTGGAAGAAAGCGTTGTCAGTTCTGCTGGTTTTCGCTCTCCTTATCCCCATGATCCCAGCCCCCGTTTTCGCGGCAGACCCTCCGGCCCAGAGCACATATGAAGGGCTGGTGGCTCGAATGAAGACGGCGAGAGATACGATCAAGAACATCTCCAAGGACTATGGGATAGTGGACTTCGGCAACGGGTATGTGCTAAACCTCAAGGCAGAGCTTGAGGCTGCCGCCGTCAATATCGACCATGATCTTGGCGTTGCTGAAGGGATTGTGAATGGTTTCACCGACCCTCATTTAGAGCCGGCGCTGATACAGTCTAATATAAAAGGATATAATGAAGCTAATTTTAAAGAAGCTTTCGGTGCAAACCCTTCTGATCGCTATGACGATGCGGTAAAATACCTGAATCAGGGAGGCATTGCTATTCAAAAACTTAAGTATTGTTTTGCCTTTAAATCAAAAATGAATCCAGGCTACAATATTACTTTTAATTTTCTTGGAGCAATGAGTGAAATCGGAAAGT
>CAMJRV010000303.1 GCA_946408315.1 uncultured Bacillota bacterium
TATTTCGTATTCGTCTGGATCGATATCCTTCCCGTTCCCGTCTTCGGATCGAACAGAGGCAAAAGAAGCTTTGCGCCGTCCACCGCCATTTTCTCGATGACGGTCCAGGCAATCTCATCTTCCGATGATGTGGGGTTATCCTTTACAAGCTGGGCGATATAGTCCCGGTAGCTGTCCAGCTCCTTTTCCAGTACGCCTTTGACGATGACGGGATTTGTTGTGGCTCCCACCGCGCCTCTTTCGATGGCGTAGGTCAGCTCCTTGATGGAGCAGGAATCGTTCCAATACTTCGTCATCGGGAATTTTTGCGTCATTTCCAGTAATTTGTCCATTTTTTTACCTCCTCTTATTCGCTCGAATGCCGGAGAAGTGAAATCTATCATTCATTTATTTCTTTCTTGCATTCTTTCTCATATCAATGATAACCGCAACGATGATGATGCAGCCTTCGACGATCTGCTGCCAGTAAGCGTGGATCCCAAGCAGCGTCATTCCGTTTCTCAGTACGCCCAGTACCAGCGCTCCTATGACTGCGCCCCATACGGTTCCGATACCGCCGTAATGGCTCGTTCCGCCGATGGTCGTCGCCGCGATGGCAGTCAGCTCATAACCGGTTGCAGCGCCCGGATGAACGCTTCCGACACGGCCGGCAAACACCAGTGCGGCTACCGCGCTGCAGATTCCCATAAATCCGTAGATCATTACGAGATTCTTTTTTACATTTACGCCGGAGATCTCGGCAGCCTTGATATTTCCGCCGATGGCGTAAATATTCTTACCGAAGCTGGTATATCCCAGCAGAACCCACGTGATTGCGATCATAATGCCATACACGATAACGGGTACAGGCACAGGACCGATCTTACTTCCGATGAACATCATATTGGGAATCAACTGGCTGACCGGTTTTCCTCCCGTGTAGAGCAGCGTCGCTCCTCTTGCAATGGTCATCATACCCAGCGTAGCGATAAATGCGGGAATCCCCGTAAAGGCGATGAGTCCTCCGTTTACAGCTCCGATCAGCGCGCCGACAAGAATCGCCGCGACAACCGGCACGATCACCGGCAGGTCGGTCAATCCGGGATAGATTATCGTAGTAGCCGTGCTGACCTGGCCGAGGCTGGCGGCAATTACACCGGTAAACGCGAGCACGGAGCCTACGGAAAGGTCAATTCCCTTTGATGTGATTACCAGGGTCATACCCAGCGCCATAATTCCAAAAATCGAACTCTGTGTGATTACGTTGAACAAGTTTGTGGATGATAAAAACTTCGGCTGAAGAATGGATATTCCGATTATCATCACAATCAAAACCAAAATGATGCCGTATTTTTGCAGAAGAGCAATCGCTTTTTGTCTGCTTTCGCTTGCTCTTTGCGCTTCGGCCTCTAAGTTTTTCGACGTCATTGACGAATCCTCCTTTATATACTATGCTGTCTTGGTCGTCTGACCGGTAGCATAAGACATGATTTCTTCCTGGGTTAATTCCTTCGTATTTTCAATGATTCCGGTAACCTTACCCGCGTGCATGATCATGATTCTGTCGCTCATACCCATTACCTCCGGCAATTCGGAAGAAACCATGATGATCGATTTCCCCTGGCCCGCCAGATTGGTAATCAGCCGGTGGATTTCCGCTTTCGCGCCGACGTCAATCCCTCTCGTCGGTTCATCCAGGAAAAGAATCTCAGGATTTGTCAGCAGCCACCTGGCAACCAGAACCTTCTGCTGGTTCCCGCCGCTGAGGTTTTCAACCTTCTGGTAGATGCTCGGCGTTTTGATGCTGATCGCCTTGACAAATTCATTCGTGTCCTGGATCGCCTGCTTATGGTTCAGCAGGCCGGTTTTCTTGATGTACTTCGATATGCTGGCAATCATGACGTTCTGCAGAACCGACAGCATCGGAATAATACCCGTAATACGCCGGTCCTCCGTCAGGAGAGCCATCTTGTTTCTCTTGGCGTCGGCGGGAGTGCTGATCCGAACTTCCTTCCCGTCGATCAAGATCTGTCCTGATGATTTATGCCGGATTCCAAAGATCGTTTCAATGACCTCGGTTCTTCCCGCGCCTACCAGGCCCGCGATCCCCAGGATCTCTCCCTTTCTGACGGTAAACGATACATTGTTGAATTTCCTGCCCAGGCTGAGATCCTTTACTTCCATCTTGACGTCGCCGATGTCGCAGACCACTTTAGGGAACATCTCGTTCACATCGCGGCCGACCATCATTTTGATCAGCTCGGGAGTCGTGATATCGCTGGTTGGTTTGGAGCCGATGAACTGACCGTCTCTGTAAATGGTAACCCGGTCACTGATCTCGAATATCTCTTCCAATTTATGTGAAATATAAATTATTGATTTTCCACTTTCTCTCAGTCTTTTCATGATAGAAAAGAGCTGATCGATCTCTTTGTTCGTCAATGCAGACGTAGGCTCATCCATGATAATCAGCTTAGCATTGTAGGAAAGGGCCTTCGCAATTTCGATCATCTGCATGTTTGCAACGGTCAAACTAACCATCAGAGTCTTTGGATCCTCATTAAAATCAATCAATTTCAGGACGTCTTTTGTCATTTCATACATTTTCTTGTGGTCAACCAAGCCCAACTTGGTCTTGGGCTCTCTCCCAAGCCAGATATTTTCCATAATGGATCTATGTTCAACAGGACTCAGCTCCTGATGAATCATAGCGATACCCATTTTGAGCGCTTCAGCAGTCGAATAATTTTCAATCTGGTTTCCCTCGAAATAAATCTGGCCTGATGTCGGCGGATGAATTCCAATCAGACATTTCATCAATGTAGACTTTCCGGCTCCGTTTTCTCCCATCAGCGCATGGATCTCACCGTATTTCACGTTCAGTTCCACGCCCTTCAGGGCCTTTACGCCAGGGAAAGTCTTAACAATGTCTTTCATGATCAGGATATCTTTATCTTCCATTGGCCGTCTCCTCTTAATATTCTCCGGCACTTCAGTGCCGCGTAGATTTTCGTCGTCTATATTCTGCTTGATTATGCTATGTGGGAGAGAAGCATTTACCCCTCTCCCACATATGAAACAGATTATGAATTACGATATGTTCTTACAGATACTGATCTACGTTTTCCGGAGTAATCAGTACGAAGTCGATCCATGTGATCGAATCAGGAGTCTCGCCGCTGACAGCCTTAGCAGCTACTTCAACACCGGATCCTCCCTGTCCTTTTGCATCCTGCAGAACAGTTGCGTCCAGCTTGCCTTCTTTGACTAACTTAACTGCGTCGGGAATCGCGTCTACGCCCATGACGATGACATCTGTTCTGCCTGCGGCTTCAAGCGCCTGACGAGCTCCGATTGCCATGTTGTCGTTGTTGGCAAGAATGGCAGTCAGGTCTTTTCCGTAAGCGGTGAGCCAGTTTTCAGTAATGGACATTCCCTTGTCGGACTGCCAGTCTCCGGCTTCCTTTGCAAGGATTTTAACATCAGGATATTTGGAAAGAATGGATTCATTTCCTTCGGTTCTCTTGACAGCGCCTTCATTGCTCAGGATACCCATCAGGATACCAACTCCGCCTTTTTCACCCATCTTTTCGATGAGGTATTTGCCCTGGAGTTCTCCTGCAACGATTTCCTGGGACCCTACATAATAAACGCCAGCCGGCGGCTGCTCTGTCCCAAACGGATTTCTGTTAACATAGATAAGCGGAATTCCTGCTTTTGTAACAGCGTCCGTGATCGGACCCATTGCGGATGTGTCTACGGGAACTACCATGATCGCGTCATAACCCTGCTCGATCATCGTGTTAACCTGATCCTGCTGTTTTACTACGTCTTCCTGAGCGTCCTGAACGTCAACCTTGTAGCCGAGTTCTTCCGCTTTTGCTTTCGCAGCGTCAACAACGTAGGTCTGGAATGTGTCGTTCAGATTGCACTGTGCAAATCCGATCGTCTTCGCAGCATCGCCGCCGTCGGAACCTTCTTCTGATCCGCCGCCGCCGCAAGCTGTGAGCATTCCGAGAGCAAGTACGAGTACCAGCAAAATTGCAAGTATCTTTTTCATTTTTTCTCCTCCTCAATTCTAAGCGATTGATTAATCCTTTATATTAACAGTTTGACTGCTAATATCCGAGAAGTTTTCGAGCGTTTACGAAAACGCTTGCTAAAGTTGATACTACCATCATACTTTTAATTTGTCAATACCCAAAAAGCGCAGAAATCCAATTCCCCAGCCTACTATTTATATGATATTTCTTTCACAAATTGCCTCCCGATTGAATTTCTCCTGCCCCATTTATTTTTTATTTTTTGCTGTTGACAAGGGTATGGGTGAAAGCTATAATCAGGGTAAATAGAAAAACGTTTTTCTAGGTTCTGAAATACGTCAATTGTCAATGAAAAAATGGAGGAGAAC
>CAMJRV010000304.1 GCA_946408315.1 uncultured Bacillota bacterium
GAGTCTGATCACCAAAACAACCTTTAACCTGGGTGTTGTTGTGCCAGGCATAACCAATCTTTTTTTCCCGAGCGTCGTCGAGGAGATTCATAGGAATCTGGCAGACGAGGGGTTCATCATATCGCTGTTCACTACCGACGGAAATCCCGAAACCGAAAAGGGCGTCATAAACAGTATTATCTCGAGAAGCATGGACGGAATATTCGTAATCGACCCCAGTGTTGAAAATCTTGAAAATGGATATCTGGCCGGCGTCTCGAGATCCACTCCCACCATCTTGATCAATGGTAAAACTGACACGAAGGATCTGAACTTCATATCCTATGACGAGGAAGCGGGAACAAGAGAAGCTCTGAATTACTTGAAAGGACTCGGCCATGAGGAAATTCTGTTTATCCGGGGGGACAAGAGCCTTTCCTACGACCTTAGAGAGCATGTATACAAAGCGTTTATTGAAGAGAACGAGCTTCGATACAGCCGGGTCATGTTTGTTGGAAAAGGCAACACCGCCCACGTTATAAATGAGACCGACGAAAAAGTCAGGATCTGGGTATCGGAAGGCATGGATGCGACCGCGGTGCTTGCATGTAACGACCTGATGGCTGTGGGAGTTCTGAACGGGCTGATCAAAGAGGGCGTCAGGGTGCCCGAGGATGTTTCGATAATAGGGTTCGATAATACCCTGGTGTCGGGAATCAGCAACCCCGGGCTTACGACGATAGGAATCGATGTGAAATATATTGGAGAGCAGGCCGCGAAAAATATGATGACCATGATTCGGAATAAGATCATGAAAATGGATCGGGTCCTGTTCGACACGAAGCTCATTTACAGGGAAAGCTGCGGAAAGCGGACCCGCAGGGAATGATATAAGCAGAAACACGAATTTTGAAAATCGATCACTTGACTGATTTAAGATAAATAATACCAGGAGATATTCTATGAATACAGAAAAGCTGAAGAATAGATTCTACGAGCTGTACGGGGAAGGAGAGGCGACGGTCTTTTTCTCCCCCAGCAGAATAAATATAATCGGAGAGCATACGGACTATAACGGCGGATTTGTCATGCCGGGAGCCATTGAGATGGGAACTTACGGCGTCGCAAGAAAGCGTGTGGATAACGTCCTGAAAATGGTCTCCGAAAATTTTGAATTGAAGGTGGAAACCACAGTTGAAAACATGGTCTATGAAAACCGGCACGGTTGGGCCAACTATGTCAAGGGGGTCATTCATGAACTGGGAGTGTCGGGATACAAGACCGGAGGCATGGAAATCCTCGTAAACGGCAATATCCCCATTGGCGCGGGCCTTTCTTCTTCTGCCTCGCTGGAGCTGTTGGTCGGCGAGATGGTGAATTGCCTTTTTAATGAAGGCCGGATTGACAGGCTCGAAATGATCAAGCTATGCCAGAATGCGGAAAACCATTTTATTGGAGTCATGTGCGGCATTATGGATCAGTTCGCAATCGGTATGGGAAGGAAAGACAAGTGCATTCTGCTTGACTGTGATACACAGGTACACGAATATATCGATTTTTGCATGGATGAACATGTACTGGTCATTATGAACACAAACAAACGCAGAAAGCTGAATGAGTCCAAATACAATGAGCGGAGAGCGCAGTGCGAAGAAGCTCTTGAAGAAATCAGAAAATACAAGGATATAAAGAACCTTTGTCAACTGTCAACGGTCGAATTTGAGGAATGTGCCATGTATATCGGTGATCCGGGCAGAAGAAACAGAGCCCGGCATGTGGTCTATGAGAATGAAAGGGTCAAGAAGGCGGCGGCGGCTCTGAAAAGTGGTGAAATTGAAGTGCTTGGAGAGTTGATCAACAAATCCCATGAGTCGCTGCGGGATCTGTACGAGGTAACGGGCCCTGATCTCGACAGTATCGTCGAGGCGGCAACCGGCTGCGCAGGCTGCATCGGCGCCAGGATGACGGGGGCCGGTTTCGGGGGCTGTGCAATCGCGATTGTCCAGGCGGACAGGGTTGACGATTTCATCAGACATGTATCGGACGAGTATCTGGACAGAACCGGTTATCGTGCAGATTTCTATATTACAGGAATAGGAGATGGTACCAGAGTAATAGCTTAGCTTATTGGAACAATCAAATTATGTCGCCATTCGGCAGGAAAAATTACGAAACAAGGCAGGATATAAAGATGATAAGCGATCAATATTCCAATAACATTTCCCTTGCGGAGGAAATCGAAAACATCCTGCGCCAGAGGATATTAAAAGGTCAATACGGTATCGGCGAACGAATCAAGGAAAATCAGGTGGCCGATGAGCTAAAGGTAAGCAGAACACCCATACGGGAGGCTTTTAAGCAATTGGAAAAGGAGGGGTTGATTCATTCGATCCCCAACCGGGGCTCCTTTGCCATGGGCTTTACCAAGCAGGACATTCAGGATCTCTATGAGGTCCGCGCAGCAGTTGAGGTGCTGGCGGTGGAGCGCGCTGTCTCCATGATCTCCGATGAAGAACTGAGCACCATGCAGGGAATCTACGATATGATGGAATTCTACACGGAGAAAAGAGCAAGTAAAAAAATCCTGGAGCTGAACCGGGCGTTTCACGGTATCATATACAATGCTTCCGAGAGCCGTTTCCTGTCACAGGTTTTAAAATCCTATCAAAGCTATGTGGAGCAGACCAGAAAAGTGACCGTATACAACGATGAAAATCTGGCGCAGATTTTCAAGGAGCACGGAGAGATTCTCGAAGCTTTAAAAAACAGAGATTTGAAAAAAAGCCTTGAAAAAACCCGGGAACATTTAAACAATTCGAAAATCCGGGCAGAAAGGCAGATCATTACGAAATAAATCATATCAAAAGAGGAAGTGCTCAGGCAAAAAAACGTTACTATTCACAGCCAGCCCCCGCCGGGCCGTGGTATTCTCAAAGGGAGACCTGAAACTTTGTACCGAGCTCATGCGAAGCATACAAGCGAGGGAGGCTCCCGTGAGAATACCACGGCCCGGCTATATTGCTGTGGATAGTAAAAAAAACAAAAAAAATACATTTATACTACATACAATTATAATTCATTTATACATGGCCATTCCCGGTACATTTGTTGTTTTCTGGTAAATCAGGGTGATAAAATGAAATAAAAAAAGGAGGCAGCAATTTATTATGGAATCACAGTCAGCGGAGTCTCACATAAAAAACGGCCGTAAAGTAATTTTGCAGGGAAACGAAGCATGCGCAAAAGCAGCCGTATATGCGGGCTGCCGTTTTTTTGCGGGTTATCCGATCACCCCCTCTACCGAGATAATCGAACTGATGTCAACGGAAATGGTCAATGCGGGAGGGGCATTTATCCAAATGGAAGATGAAATTGCATCCGCCTGCGCTATCGTCGGCGCGCGCTGGGGCGGAAAAAAGGCCATGACGGCCACTTCCGGTCCGGGATTCACCCTGATGCAGGAAACCATTGGATACGCAGCAGTTACAGAAACCCCCGTGGTTATCGTTAATGTGCAAAGAGGCGGGCCGTCCACCGGACAGCCGACCATGTCGTCGCAGCAGGATATTTACCAGGTTAAATACGGCAGCCATGGCGATTATGAAATCATTGCCCTTACTCCTTCCTCGGTCCAGGAAATGTATGATTTTACGATACGGGCTTTCGAGCTGGCGGAGAAGTTCAGAACACCTGTTGTGCTGCTGTCGGATGAAATAGTCGGTCATATGCGGGAAAAGATCGTGATTTATGACGGTGAAAAAAAGATCCGGGGTGGGAACCGCAATTACGTCGTGTCCCCCCAGGAAGATTTTTATACAGGAAACAATTCGCTGGTGGAAGGTCAGCTTCATGATGAAGAAGGCAGGCGTATCGGGCATCTGGCCGCTAAAAGCTCGGACTTTATTCAGAGTATCAACCGTAAGATCACAAACCATATGGAAGAGATCCAGGATATCGAAACATTTTTTATGGAAAACGCCGACATCGCAATTCTGACCTATGGCTCCGTAGCACGGCCCGCTCTGAAGGCAGTAAAAACCGCCAGGGGGGTCGGGGAGGAGTCCGGCGAAAAAGCAGGAAAGCTTGAATTTATCAAGAAGATGATAAAAATGAAAAGAGTGGGAGAAAATCGATACTTCCATCTGAATGTGGGGCTGATCAAAGTCAACACCGTGTGGCCGTTCCCCGAAAATGAGATTAAACGGCTGACGAAAAACTGCAAATACGTATTCGTCCCTGAAATGAATATCGGAAAATACTGCAGAGAGGTGGAACGGTGCGTGAAACACGGAAAAGTGATTTCGCTGCCGAAGATCGGCGGCGAGATTCATAAGCCTGCAGAAATTCTTGAAGCAATCGCAAAGGAGGTCGAGCATCATGAATAGGCTGATGGAAAGCTATCTT
>CAMJRV010000305.1 GCA_946408315.1 uncultured Bacillota bacterium
TTCTCGCGGCGTCCTCGAAGGTCCTGGAATGGGTCGTGGCTTTTACGAGAAGGCTGTCGTAATACGGGCTGACTACCGCGCCGGTAAAAGCGTTTCCGGCGTCCAGCCGGATGCCGAAACCGGAGCCGGAACGGTAATAATCGATCCTTCCCGTGTCGGGGGCAAAATGGTTCGTCGGATCTTCCGTCGTGATCCTGCACTGGATCGCATAACCCCGGGGCTGGATCGCGTCCTGGGAAGGGATTCCGATTTCTCTGGAATGAAGCGGGAAACCTTCGGCGATGAGAATCTGGCTTTCCACGATATCGTAGCCTGTCGTCATCTCCGTAACCGTATGTTCTACCTGAATCCTGGGATTCATCTCTATAAAGTAGTGATTTCCGTCTTTGTCCACCAGGAATTCAACGGTGCCGGCGTTGCGGTAATTCATGGAACTTGCGATCTTTACCGCGTCCTCGCAGATGGCCTTTCGCTTTTCCTCCGGCAGAGAAAAGGCGGGGGTAAACTCGATGATCTTCTGATGCCTCCTCTGGATGGAGCAGTCTCGTTCATAGAGGTGGACCAGATTGCCGTATTTATCTCCGAGAATCTGAACTTCGATATGCTTCGGCTTTTCTATGTACTTTTCAATAAAGATATCGTCGATGCCGAAAGCTTTCAGCGCTTCGTTTCTGGTGCTGACAAAGGAGGATGCAAGGTCCGCTTCCGCGGTGACGATCCGCATGCCTCTCCCGCCGCCGCCTGCCGCCGCCTTGAGCATGATGGGATAACCGCATTCCCGGGCGACTTCCTGGGCTTCCGAAACGGTCCGGACGGGCCTGTCCACACCGGGCACTACCGGAACGCCGGCCTCTCTGGCAACGAGCTTTGACTGGATTTTATCGCCGAGACGTTCCATCATTTCCGCAGTCGGTCCGATAAACTCGATTCCAACCTCTTCGCATTTTCTGGCAAACTCAGGATTCTCTGAGAGAAAACCATATCCGGGGTGGATGGCGTCGACGCCTTTCTTCAGCGCCAATTTGATGATTTCATCGATATTCAAATATGCCTCGACAGGACCTTGCTTCTCGCCGATGAGGTAGGATTCGTTTGCCTTTGCACGGTACAGGGACAGCTTATCCTCCTCGGAATATATGGCTACCGTTCTGATCCCCAGCTCATGACATGCCCGTATGACCCGGATGGCAATTTCGCCGCGGTTGGCGATCAAAACCCTCTTAAATCTTCTTTCCATCTGTATGATCCTTTCTATTCTATATCAATTAGGTATACTGTATACAAAAACAAATAAGTTAGAGTTAGTTTACTATGGTTTTTCCTGAGAGTCAACAGAAAAGTAAGCCCTTGACGCCCCTGAAATTTGAACATTCCGGCGTAACGCGTTACATTGCCGTTTCTGTAAAATAATTGGGACAATCTGAAATATAATTAAGATTTCGTAACTTAAACAATGAGCGTAGACCCCTACTTTCACGAAGGGGCAGGTGGCGGCGACGGAAGCGGAAATTGTTGAGCTGAAAAGCATCTCGGAAAGGCTGATGGCAATAGCGAGGGAGTTGTAGTGCTTCTTCCAATTTTTTTATTTTTCTGTTTGCATATTAATTCATTTTAATGTATAATTATTCCCAAAAGCAGACGGGGCTGTTTGAAGAGGGGAATGCGATAGAAGCGAATTGTAGGCATGTCTGAAAAATGTCCGCATAAGATAGCAAGGGAAAAGGGAAGAAGATTTATTACTGATTTGACTCTAAAAACGGAAGGAGGTATGTCGTAATGACATACAAAAAAGCAAACAAATTACATCGTATTTTAACCGTTTCGGTTCTCTGCCTGACTCTGGTTCTGTCGGCGGCGGTGCCGTCGGCGCAGGTCTTCGCCGCAGCAGCAGGCAGCACCGCGGTGTTTGACAATACCGGAAAAGGGGAAGACGCCATTTCTTTAACGGAAGCGCGTTCTTTTCAAGTGAAGGTAAAGATCACCGATATGAAAAAATCAGACCTTGAACAGGCGGTCAAGAGCGGCAAGGTTTCCTGGACGCTCGCCCGGACAAAGGGAATGCAGGACGAAACGATGTTTCCTCATCAATTCTTAGGCGGACCGCTGACGGAATGGTCCACCGTGGAAACGGCGATCCAGCCGAAACAGCCGATGTTTACAAACATAAAAAACACGGTTTCGGAGACGGACGGCCTTTCTCTGCAACTGACCTTTGACAGCAAATCGCTGTTCGGATATAACGGCATCGACGGCCGTGATCGGAAACTGGTGCGGGATACGATCCTGGATTACACGGGGGAATATGTCCTGACGTGCAAGATCGACAACGCGGTAAAAGGAACGGCGGCCGTCCAGGTTCGCCCGTACGACTCCTTTAAAACCCAGAGCCAGATCAACAGTGAATTGGACTCCCTGGCAGCGAGGGCCAACAAAGCGGGGCTCTACGCCAAGGTAGAAATCATCGGAAAAACGGCGGAAAACCGTCCGATCAAGGCCATCTTCCTCACGGCGAAGGAAAAAGACCTGAGCGACTATCTGGCGCTGACGGAACGTGCGGAGACACAGCCTGCGGCGCTTCAGGCCGAGATCGACAAGAAAGCTCTTCAGTATAAAGTGCCGATCCTGTACAGCAATATCCATGCGGATGAAATCATCGGTTCTGACGCCTGTATCGATTTTCTGGAAACGATCGTCGCGGCAGCGGAAGGAAACGGCAAGGTTCCCTACGACATGATCACCGGCCTGACCGGAGCGGGAAAGACTCAGCTTCAGAAGGAGATGGCGGACGACGGAATCGTCTGGTCAAAGCTGATCCAGGATAAGGTGACCGGCATGGGCTATATTCAGGGGAAAGGCGTATTTGAACCTACCGACGCGAAACCGGATCCGGAGGCCTCTGTGGATTTGACTGCTGATGAAATGAAGCAGTATTACAATATGGAGCAGAAAGAGCTTAACGTTTCCAAGGTGCTGAACGACGTATTCTTTATCGTGGTGCCTTCTGAAAACGTGGATGGGAAAACAGCCCTTACCCGTACCAATGGAAATTATTTTGATTTGAACCGTGACAACACGTTCCAGACCCAGTCTGAAACTCAGGCCATGACGCAGCTCATCGCGAAATGGAATCCGGTTGCGTTCTATGAAATCCATGGATTCTATACACAATTCCAGGTTGAGCCGTGCTCGCCTACCCATGAGCCCAATGCGGAATACGACCTCTTCATGGATACGGCCCTGGCCCAGGGAGAATATTTCGGCGCGGCTGCGATTTCCAACAATGAAAAGCTGAACAGCTTCCAGATGCCGATGCGCGACTACCTGACCGTCGACAAGTCGGGAAACAAAAAGTGGATTCCCTTTGACGACATGTCCACAAGCTATACGCCGCAGTATTCCTTCCTCCACGGCACCTGCGCCTACACGGTGGAGGTTCCTTACGGAAGCCAGGACGCGGTCGATGCGATTCAATACGGCTTTATCGGAAATGCCGATTTTGTATCTGTAAATAAAGACAAGATCTACAAGAATCAGTTGGAATTTTTCCGCCGGGGCCTGAACAATATCGACGCGGATACGATCCGCCCGTATTACGTCAGCCAAAGCGATGAAATCGGAGCGGAAGCCGATGTCTTCCGGAAAAAATATGCGGAAAACAACAACTTTTTCCCCGAATATTACGTGATCCCCATCGATTCGGGCGACCAGCGGAACACCCAGGCCGCGAAGGATGTCATCAGCTATCTCCTGAGAAACGATGTCCGCCTGAAGCAGCTGAACAAGGACGTTAACGTAAACGGTACCGATTATAAAAAGGGAACCGTTATCGTCGATATGCACCAGGCGAAAAGGAATATGGCGAACGCCGCTCTCTATTCCGATATTGTGATCACGGATTGGGATGACCTGTACTCGGAACCCCTCACCGCATTCCCGCAGCTGCGCGGATTTGACGCAGACGTCATCACGAAGACGGGAGCGTTCCAGGCTGCCGACATGGCCGCCGTCACAACCGTTCCCGGAATCACCACCGCCGTCACAGGAACGGGCGATGCAACGATCCTGGAAAACAACAGTGTGGACGCGGTAAAAGCCGTGAACGCGCTGCTGAAAGCGGGAAAATCCGTAGGACTGATTACAGAGGGCAAGAATAAGGGCGATTTCCTCGTAGCGACAAAGGATTTTTCATCGATAAAAGACAGCTATGTTCTCATCGCCACGTCCACAGCGACGCCGCCGGCAGCGAAGAAGATCGCCAAGGCTCCGAAGCTGTACGTTCCCGGTAAAACGGCCAATCCGTTTGAAACCATCGACGGCGCCGAATACGGGGTGCGCAATTACTCCGACAGACTGAATACCAATCTTGGCTGGGAT
>CAMJRV010000306.1 GCA_946408315.1 uncultured Bacillota bacterium
TCGGAGTTGTTTATAAGAGACAGGTACGAGAAAACCGCAGCGATCAGCGTCGCGCCGCTTCCCAGAACCATATCCAGCAAGCCATAGGGCCCTACCATGTTGGATACGAGACAGCCGATAAAAAGCCCCGGTATGGCGGCAGGAGTGAAGAAAGGAAGGACTGTCAGCGCTTCCGAAATCCTTACCTGCATGACGCCGTAGCTGAACGGCAGAAGCATGACGGTCAATGCCGCGTAAACGGCGGCGATCACGGCAGCCTGCATTAAAAATCTTGTATTTTTCATTACCATACTCCTCTTTGTAAAACGATCAGCGCCAGATAAGCAAGCATGAGAAAGCAGGCGACACCGTCCTTCTTTTTCAGCTTCATTCCGTTCATCCTTGTTCTGTGGCTTCCGCCCCGATAGCAGCGGGCCTCCATGGCCATCGCCAGATCCTGCGCGATCCGGAAAGCACTGATGAATAGAGGCACAAGCAGAGGAATCAGGCTTTTCGCACGGTTCATGATATTCCCGCTTTCAAAGTCCGCCCCCCTCGCCATCTGCGCCTTCATAATCTTGTCCGTCTCTTCGAGAAGGGTGGGAATGAAGCGGAGCGCGATGGTCATCATCATGGCCAGCTCATGGGCAGGCAGCCCTGCCCGCTGCCACGGACTGAGGAGTTTCTCAATGCCGTCGGTAAGGTTGATCGGTTTTGTAACAAGGGTCAAAAGAGAAGAGCCGATGATGAGAAAGACCAGCCGGATTCCCATAAATACCGCATTATAAAGCCCCTCCCTCGTTATGGTCAGAAAGCCGAGGGTGAAAAGCGGCGTGCCCTTTGTCATAAACATGTTGATGGTAAAGGTAAAGACGATAATCAGAAAGATCGGTTTCAATCCCTTTAAGATAAACTTCAGCGGGACCCGGGACACTCCGATAATCAGCGCAAGAGTAACCAATACGGCGATGTAGCCCCAGAAATCCTTAATTAAAAAAAGAGAAACGATATAGACAAAGGTCCATATGATCTTTATTCTCGCGTCAAGCCTGTGAACCCAGGAATTTCCCGGGTAGTACTGTCCTAATGTGATATCACGAATCATGAATTATTCTTCCAATCAAATTTATTTTTCTCCGCTTAAGATGCGGTACAACTCTTCCTCCGCCTCTTCCATCGTCAGAATATCGCCGGAAACCGGTACGCCTTTGCTCTGCAGCTCCCGCATCAGATACGTTGCCGGAGGTAAGCCGAGCCCGAGGGATTCAAGCAGGTCTGCCTGACGGAATACTTCGCCGGGGGTTCCTGTCAATGCCAGCCTTCCCCTGTCCATGACGAGGACTTTTCCGGCCAGCCTTGCGATATCTCCCATATTGTGAGAAACAAGGATGATGCTGTTCTGCTGCACCTCGTGGATCCTTTCGACCATTCTCAGGATATCTGCATGGGCTTTCGGGTCCAAACCCGCGGTAGGCTCGTCCAGAATCAGAATTTCCGGCTTCATCGCGATAACTCCCGCAATAGCCACTCTCCGCTTCTGACCGCCGGAAAGCTCAAAGGGAGACCGGTTTGCAATCTCTTCATAATCGAGACCCACCAGTCCGATGGCCTCCGCCACCCTTTGATCCGTCTCTTCCTGTGAAAGGCCGAGATTCAGAGGGCCAAAGGCGACGTCTTTGTGAACGGTTTCCTCAAAAAGCTGATATTCCGGGTACTGAAATACCAGACCGATCTTTCGCCGGATATCTCTCATCTTTACGTCTTTTCCCGTAATGTCGACTCCGTCGATCAGAATGCTTCCGGATTTCGGCTTCAGCAGGCCGTTCAGATGCTGGATCAGAGTGGATTTCCCCGAGCCGGTATGTCCGATGACCCCTACAAACTCGCCTTTATTGATGTCAAAGCTGATATCTTCAAGGGCCACCGACTCGTAAGGCATTCCTTCACTGTATATATGGGTTAGATTTCTTACTTGAATCTGCATGCGATATATTCCACCATTTCTTCCGTAGTGATCAGATTTTCCGGGATCTCCACGCCCCGTTTCCGGAGCCTGCAGGCGAGATCGACCGCAAAGGGAACGTCAAGGTTCAGACTTTTGATCTCCTCGATATGGAGAAAGACCTGAGCCGGTTCCCCATCCAATACGACCCTGCCTGAATCCATGATGATGACACGATCGGCCTTTGCCGCTTCCTCCATAAAGTGCGTAATCAGAATGATGGTGATCCCCTCCCGGTGCAGCTTCTGGATAATCTCCATGACCTCCGCCCTGCCGTGAGGATCCAGCATGGCGGTAGGCTCGTCCAATATGATACATTCCGGCCGCATGGCGATGACCCCGGCGATGGCGATCCGCTGCTTCTGTCCGCCAGAAAGCAAATGAGGCGCTTTTTTACGCTCCTCATACATGTTGACCGAGTAAAGGGAATCATCTACCCTTCTTCTGATCTCTCCCGGCTCTATGCCGAGATTTTCGGGCCCAAACGCCACGTCGTCCTCCACGATGGAAGATACGAGCTGATTGTCGGGATTTTGAAAGACCATGCCCGCCGCCTGCCGGATTTCCCAAAGCTTCGTATCGTCCGCAGTATTGAGGCCCTTTACGTAAACAGCCCCGCTGCTTGGAAGCAGCAAGGCATTGATGTTCTTCGCAAGAGTCGACTTTCCCGATCCGTTTCTGCCGATGATTGCCGTGAAGCTTCCCCGCTCGATTTCGAGACTTACCTGGTTTACTGCACGGACCGGTTCCAGCTGCTCTTCCCGCTTATATTCAAACACCAGATCATCGATCCTGATTATATGCTCCATCTATTGAAAAACTCTCTTTCCTGACTCCGATACCAGCCAGTCGCAGGTATCGAAGAATAATTTGCTCGATATTTTGTCGTTATAGTCCATCGTAAAACCGATGCTGTTCAGATATGTAAAATACTCTGTCAGCGCCCAGGCCGTCGCCGAATCCGAATGCTTATTGATAAATGCCGCATACGCGGTTTTTGCTTCCTCGGAAAAACCATGGGTTTTATAATCGAAGATCGGCGTCTCGTTTGTGCCCATGACCAGCGCATTTACATAGTTTCCGTAAATCCAGGTAAGATCATCCCTGATCGGCTGATAATCCTTATTTTCTTTTATAAATAGTTCGATTTCATACGTCCTTTGAGCAAGCTCCTCCCAGCTCAAATTGAGAACCGTATCCGTTGCCATAGGCGAGCTCTGCTCCTTGGCCATAAGCTGATAAAATCCCGCCAGCACCGGGTCGATATACTTTTCATATTTTTTTAACCAGTCCTCATAATTGATGCCTTTCTGATTAAAGTCGAGAATATAATGCTCATATTCATGAATCATCTGGCTGGCATATTCCGCATCCATTTTCGAGAGATATTGGTCGAGGAAATCCGAAGCCTCCTGTATTGTATCTTCCGCCGCCGGTTTGTCGAGGATCGCAATAAAGTCCTCCTGGATTTTTTCCTGATCCGGCCCGCAGCCGGTTAAGGCCCCTATCGCCAAAAGCAATGACAAGATGATCGCCAATGACCTCTTCATTCCACTTTACCTCCCATAATAACTAGCAATCGTTCTGCGACCCTGCGGCCCTGTGCCGCATTTAAATCCGCACTTAGATCCGAATTTAAATCCGCAGAATCATTATAACGCATATAAGGAGGCAGTTCAACAACTTACAAAAAAAGCCCAAGCTACTGGAACTTTAAGGTCTCCAAATTTTAATTTTATGAAACTGTAATTATTAAAAGAGCACCGCAGGGGGCGGCACTCTAACAAGAATAATCGTTCTCTGACGGACGCAGTCTATGAGGCTTGGTGAAAAGCCGCACAGCAAAGATGAAAATCTCATATCCGAGCAGGATACCGGCTGCCAGCATGGGAGTTGTGCTCATTAGCAGCCAAAACGGGATGTAATAAGAAACGCCGCCGTCTGGGCTTAGGGAAGCCAGGCTGTAGGAAAAGGGAAGGATACCCGCGATATAAACGGCCGGAAGCCCTGTGATAACCAGCTCCAGGATCGCAGATTTAATATTTTTCTGATATTTGCTTCCCCAGATCACTAAGACCCCTATGAGGCCTCCGGTTACGATCATCCATACCACCGGAAACCATAGAGAAGCGCCGACTTCCATCTGTTTTCTTGCAGCCAGCTCCAGCATCCGGCCGCATTTGGAAAATACATACATAGAGCCGATAAATACGACGTCCCATCCGATGTAAAAAGCAATTTGTTTCTTCATCAAAGTTCCTCCCTTACTCTCATATGAAACGCCTTTGAAAAACTCATCACAGATCGGTCTTGCATTCAGCGGGAACAAAACTCCCGCTGAAGCCCGGACCGAAATTATGAAAACTACCCCTTTCTTATTAAGAC
>CAMJRV010000307.1 GCA_946408315.1 uncultured Bacillota bacterium
CTGCATTTCAGCGTTCACTTCATCCTGAGCAGCGGCGAGAGCTTCTTCCTGCCGTTTGCGGAGATTCGCCAGCAGATGTTCGATCTCCTTGCGCTTTTCCATTTGCTCCATTTCGCCTTGCAGCGCTTCATTCTCTTCAACCAGTTTTTCTATTTCCCGTGACACACGGGCGTACTGAGTAAGAATGGATTGCGAGAGCGATTTGGCGACTCCTGAACCCTCGATTTGCTTCTCATAGTTTGCAATATCGGCATCTATGTATTCAATTTGCGGCGTCAGCCGTGCAATTTCTTCCTCAATGTCAGCGCGAAGAAAACCGTTGATCTTAGCATGGAAAGCTTCAACATCAGTAAAAGCATCAATTTTAGCATCAGGGAAAAAATGGAGCAGCGCCGAAAAGTCTTTTTTTAGCGCTCCGTCATTACCAGGCATATTGTTGCGGACTGCATTAAGCTGGGATATCAAACGACTCTTCCGGCGGCTCAGTTTACCTAACTCACTCTTAATTTCAGCAAGCCGCTCCGCTTGCTGTGGATCAATACCCAAAGCGCGCAGGTTGGCCTCTTCATTTTGTCTGCACAGCCTCTCCCTGCGTTTTTCCAGACTTTCTATTTTTTCCTTATTCTCGCCAATATCAGCCGTGATATCCGATATGGAACGTTCCGCTTGTTTGCTTGGCTTGATGCCATAGCTTTCTTCGGCGGTTTTCAGATTCTGGATGGCTTCAAACTTATCCAATAATTTCATAAGGTACTCTACAGCCGTTGCCATTGATTCGCGCTCGCTTTGCAGAGGCTTGTGTTCGTTATGACTTCCATGGCCGTAAATACGGAAGAATCTTTCTACAATTTCATCGAAAGTAATACCCCTCAGGAGTATTCTATACTCATGGAACAGCCATTTGCGATAGTTCGGCACACTCATTTCCTCAATGACATGGAACTGGCTGTCGCAGCGATTCACCACGGACGGGCGGCTTGTGCTTCGAGAAAAAAAGTAGGGAAAATCATCAAATTCAAAGATAAAGTTTATCGTGTGGTGATCAATATAAGTGATCACATCCTTTGCGGATTTCGGGTAGTTATCCCCTCCAAATACAAAATCCAGTATCAGCAGAAAAGTGGACTTGCCAATAGCGTTGCTGCCATCCGAACTGCCAAGGATGACGTTAAGCCCAGGTCGGAAATCTTCCGGCTGAGTTTTAAACTTATCGCATGTTATCCGCTTTAACATAGTGGAGTACCTCCGTCCCGTCAGGTATTTCTATTTGCCCAAGTTTATACAAACAATCAAGGGCATCAAGAAATATGCTTATTTCTGATACTTTTGTCCGTGTCGCTTCGAGCAGTTCATGCGGGGTCATATCCCGCTCCTCTAATTTCTCCAAGATAGGCGCGAAAAGAGCAATGACGCTATCGGAGAAGGAATTAACTTTGCTTGGTATTTTCATTGAACAAATCACACCTTTTCACTAAATATCCAACAATGATCTCACAGGCATCTCTATGTCTCTGTCCAACTTGTGAAAATAGTTTTTCAACTAAGAGATCCGCTATGTATTCCTGTGGATCGATAATATCTGATTTTTTCTGTATTCCACTCTCGAGCAGCTTATAAGCGGATTTCATTAACTCCCCAAACATATTCGTGTCAAATCCGATTTCCTGTTCAAGACGGGAGCAAGTGTTTTTTACAGTTTTATATAAGCGAGCCATACTCGCATTAATCTTGTCCTTCAGGAAAGGTTCGTGAATCTTACGCTCAATCTCAACCAAATCCTTGATATCTGTTGGTTCCAGTCCTTGCGCATTCTTTGTCTTATGAACTTCGCGCAGAACAGTCTCTATTTCATCCTGAAACTTAATACCGGATATTCTGTCAAGAAATGCCTGAATATCCGCACAACGGTGTTTTTTTTCAAGCAACTCTGCTATTTCATCAGATGACATCACCGGAACAAGAGGAGCACATTCGTTTGTACATAATGCTACCGCATTTTCATAGCTGTCCGCTTCATCTGGTGACTGCTTCAAATAGACAATTTCACAGTTTTTAACCGGAATCTTCCCTCGCTTGGGAATTCCAAGATAACCACCGCAATATAAACACTTTCCATTAGCTTCTGACAGCAGAGTAACAAGCAGGGAATCGTCCTGCTTTGATGGCTGAGGTAGTTGCTTGATTTTGTCTATAACATACTCTGCGACACCTTCGGCGAATTCTGTATCGGTCTTTCCGTTTCTATGATCATAAGTGCGGACCCGATCTGACACATTATCCTCAAGGAGCGTTATTTCTTCAATCCGAGATGTGAAGGAAAGAACATACTCTTGTGTAACAGATCGAATCGTCTTTTTACCGCTTCGGTTCGTAGTGTTTGTGACAACATATAAAAAGACTCCGGCCAAAAACGAATGAAAACAGAATTCGGTTTGTGATGCCAATTCTTTTTTGGTTATGCCATTGACCAGCTCGACTTTCGTATCATCGTAAATACCATGTATTTTCTTCCCATCTTTTTCAGGAAGATCATTACCAATCATGTCTTTAAGTGTCAGGATTATCTGCTTGGATAAATTACTGTCCAACAGTTTGATGACATTGTTCTTAAAGTAGCTGGCTACTTCTTGTGGAACGGCGCTGCGGGCTGGCCCAGTAATATCTTTTGAGAGATTTTGTTCACACCGCAATAATTTTGATGTGGCATCTTCTCTGACACGATCTGCATTTTCCTGCCCTGAAAATGTAAACTCATAATTGGGGGCAACAGAATGAAGAAGTGCTTCGCACAACTGCTTATTATCAATATTAACTGCCTTGCACGGAACAAGAATCGCTAAATATGAGCCAAAACATAACCTCATGCCGAAACCCTCCATTCAAACTGAACTGTATCCTATTTATTTTCTTCATCAATATAATCGACGATATCTCCAATATTACATCTGAGAGCCTTACATATGCGCGCCAAAACGTCCATGCTGACCGGCAGTTCTTTGCCTAACTTTGCCATAGTAGTTGTAGTTAAGCCCGTCATAGCCATCAAATCTTTTTTCATCATTTTTCTATCTATCAGTATTTTCCATAGCTTATTGTAGCTGAACGCCATAATATCTCCTCCAAAGAGCTTTGCCCTCAAATAGCCTATTTGGAATATTTTATCACGTTTTGAGACTGATATCAAGGTTAACTTGATTAACGCTGATATTGGCTTTGCATATTTAGACTTCATGCATGAACTTGGTACAATATTAAAAATTCGCTACTCACACGCTACTGGAAAGCTATTCCCACACCTCCAAGCTTGTCCCATAAATTAGTATGCTGTTATTGCGTAAGGCGATAACAGCTTTTGCTTTATATGCCTGAACACTCAAAAATCAGTCGAGGGGAGGGAAGTATTTCTATGACCGAAGTAAGAAACCTGAATAAAAAACGCATCGGCGATATGAGCAGCGATCAACGTCTGTTTGAAATTCAAATAAAAGATTGCGTTACTCGCATCACCGTAAATACCGATGGCACATTGAACATAACGCATGATCGTGTAAAACCTGTAGCATAACCGTACCTCAGTAACAAAAATGAAATCCGCCAGAACGCAAGACGGCAGTGCGGAACTTCCTGCAAAGGAGGTTCTCCTGCCGTCTTGTTTCGTTTATGCGGATTCAACGGTTCCGGCGGATTTCAAAAATTTGAAATTCAAAGGAGCAAATTTTATGAAAAGCATCAAAAGAGATACTCAGCGTCAGAGGGAGAGCAAGAAAAAATACCAAATCAAAGTGCAGGGTCAGCTTGTGCCGGTCAGCGAAGAAGTCTATTTTACCTATCACCGCATGAAGCGTCGTGAAACCTATCTGGAGGAAAGGGATACGGCAAACGGCGTCTTTTATTACAGTGCCATGGATACGGCGGAAACTACAGGTGAGGATGGTATTCCAGACCTTGTCTCTCCCCGTGTGGAGGATGTGGTCATGGACAAGCTCATAACGGAAAAGCTCCACAGGTGCCTCGCACAGCTTTCTAAGGAGGAACAGGCTTTAATCTTTGCCCTGTACTTTCAAGGAAAATCTCAGTCGGAATTGGAGCGGGAAACCGGTATCAAGCAACAAACTATCAGCTACCGTGAACGACAGATTCGGCTGAAGCTCAAAAAAATGATAGAAAAGTAAAAATATTTTTTGTAGACCCCCTCACGAAATCGGCTTAGTAGTGAGGGGGTTTTTCTATTCACCCTCACTGCTCTTTGAAAATTTCATATCCGACGACCTGAATACGTTAGCTGACGGCCCCAAAAAAGGGAAAGCGACCCCGGAGGATGCGCCAAGACCACCTGTAGGCAGGCAG
>CAMJRV010000308.1 GCA_946408315.1 uncultured Bacillota bacterium
TTCATGTTCACCGATTTGGAATAGGTTTCGATAAAGGAGCCGCAGCCGGAGGAACAGGCTTCGTTGAGCATGATGTTATAGATTGCTCCGTCCCTAATCTTCATGCATTTCATATCCTGTCCGCCGATGTCCAGGATAAAGTCGACGCCGGGAAGAAATTCTTCCGCCGCCTTATAGTGGGCCATCGTTTCGATCTCGCCCATATCGGCATTAAATGCCGCCTTGATCAGACCTTCCCCGTATCCTGTGACCGACGTATTGGCGATATACGCCCCTTCCGGCAGCAGAGAATAGAGTTCCTTCAGCATCGTCAGGGTCGTCTCCAGCGGCTTTCCCTCATTGTTTTTATAGAAGGAATAGAGCAGATATTTCTCATCGTCGATTACCGCCGCCTTCGTCGTGGTCGAGCCTGCGTCGATCCCAAGGAAAACCTTGCCCTTTGCTCTTCTGATATCTCTCCTCTTGATCTTATCCCTGTCATGCCTGCTTTTAAACAGATGAAAGTCGGTAGCATCTTTGAATAAGGGCTCCATGTGCTTCGTTTCGGAAAGCGTACCCAAATCCGCCGATTCAAGCTTTGAAAGAATGCTTTCAATGTTGACCGGCTCGTGCTTTTGAGACAGCATCGCCGCACCGATGGCGACATAATACTGAGAATCCTCCGGAAAGATGACCTGTTCCGGCGTGAGTTCCAGTGTTTCCACAAACCGCTTTCTCAGCTCGGACAGGAAGGAAAGCGGCCCTCCCAAAAAGGCCACATTGCCCCGGATCGTCCTTCCACAGGCCAGACCGCTGATGGTCTGATTCACTACAGCCTGAAAAATAGAAGCGGAAAGGTCTTCGATCTTCGCGCCCTCATTAATCAAAGGCTGAATGTCGGTCTTCGCAAAAACACCGCACCTGGCAGCGATGGGATAGATCATGGAATAATCTTTTGCAGCTTCATTGAGCCCCTGAGCGTCCGTGTTCAGCAAAACGGCCATCTGATCGATAAACGCGCCCGTGCCGCCGGCACAGGTCCCGTTCATCCTCTGTTCGATGGTCGCCCCGTAAAAGGTGATCTTCGCATCCTCACCGCCCAGCTCAATCGCCACATCCGTATCCGGAATCAGCGTTTCCACAGCGGTGCTGCACGCAATAACCTCCTGCTCGAAGGGAATCTCCAGCAGCGAAGATAACGCAAGGCCTCCGGAACCCGTAATGGATACCGTAGTATGTATATCCTTAAACGTATCGTAAAGCTGCAGCATGAGCTCAGAAACCTTGCCAAAAACATTTGACATATGTCGTTCGTACCTGCTGAACACAATCTTGTCATTGCGATCCAGCAGCACGATTTTTACTGTTGTAGAACCGATATCAATCCCTAATTTCATAAAATCGTTTGCATCCTCCCCTAAAGAATTTGCCAACTATATCATTTTAAACGAATTACTTCTGACTAAACGAGTCATTTCCGACTGGGTCAATAGAATTTAATTATAACATAATAAAAGTTTAAAATCAAAAAAAAAGAAAGCTTGTTCTTTCCCGGTCAACAATCAACGGAAAATTTCTATACTCGAAATTTTTCTGGTTATGCGTTATAATACCCTTATTATGAAGAGTACAATCAGAAGAAATACTTACAGAGCCATCTACCGGCTCCTGAACAAAGTGAGTCCCCTTGCCGGGGACTGCGGACAGCTTTGCTCCTCGGCCTGCTGCAATTGCGGCGGCGACGGAGAAGGCGCGGATTTCGAGATGGGAATTTATCTCCTTCCCGGAGAAGAGAAATTGTTTACCCAGAAAGAGGATTGGCTGAAATGGTCTGCCGAGGACGCCGAGGATTATGAATTTCCCGACTCCTGGTTTGGAAAGGTCTATTTCATCCGGTGCAAGACGCCCCCTCATTGTCCGAGAGAGATGAGGCCGCTGCAATGCCGCTTTTATCCCCTGTCCCCCTATCTCACCGAAAGTGGAGAATTGAAGCTGATCCTGTCCCCTGCGGACCTGCCCTATCGATGTCCCCTGATCTCCGACAAGATCCCGCTTCAGGATTCCTTCATCAAGGCGACCCATACCGTATGGAAGCACCTCCTCCGGGACCCGCTGATCCGTGACCTTGTTGAAATGGATTCCAGGGAAATAAGGAAAAACAAAAAGATTCGTATTGAGATTATTTTCTAAATCATGAGGTTATTTTCTAAATCAATGACTCAGGGAGGGAAAGGAATGTTAGTAAAAGATCAATTTGCCAAAGACAGCGGCGCGTGGTGCGGCCTGAACAGGCCCGAACTATCCGAAAACGAAGCGGATGCGGTGATTTTCGGAATCCCCTTTGACAAAGGTGTGAGTTACCGGGCGGGAGCCGGCGAAGCGCCTGAACTCCTGCGCAGAAACACATTTACCTCGACGCCGTACACAGAACGGCTGGAAAGCTTTGCAGACCTGAAGATCTATGATGCGGGAGATTTCCGCGGGGAAGACAGAGCGCGCCTGTTTTCCGAAGTGACCGATTACGTGAAGGAGCTGGTGGAAAACAATATCCCGTTTACCGCGGTGGGAGGCGACCATTCGGTAACGATCCCCATCGAAGCGGGGATTGACCGGGCGTTAAACGAGCAGTTCGGTATCATCCAAATCGATGCCCATATGGATCTCTGCGATTCCCTTTGCGGCGATTCCCTGTCCCACGGCTGTGTACAGAGAAGAGCCCTGGAGCTGAACAACGTCGGCGGCACGGAGAACCTTTATTTTATAGGAATCCGCTCCATTGAGCCGGACGAATATGAATTCAGGGAAAAGAACAAGCTCAACGTGGCGACTGCTTACGACTGCCACAAGCTGGGCATCGACAGGATTGCGGAAGACGCCGTTGCCAAAATGAGCAAATTTAATAAAGTCTACCTTACCCTGGATATCGACGGCCTCGACCCGGCTTTTGCGGCAGGTACAGGCACGCCTCAATTCGGGGGACTTTCCAGCAGACAGCTTCTGGATCTCCTTGAAGTCCTTTTCAGCAAGCTGAATATCATCGCTTTTGACGTGGTCGAGGTGGCTCCTCCGCTGGATCCCGCTCTCACCTCCATGTTCGCCGCCCGCAAACTCATCACCGAATGCTGGGGCCACTGGGCAAGGAAATCGGGGCTTATAAAGTAAAGCAGGAAACTGATCAATCAGTTTCCTGCTCTAAGTTTTTGCCTTATTTTACCTGCAGGGTGTTGTAAATCATCACCGCCGCTTCTGCGTTGGTTACCTGATTCGTTCCGTTAAACCGTCCCTTGCTGTCTCCCTGCATCACTTTCAATCCGTAGCAGATCGCAGCGTAACCCTTGTAGGAATCCGATACCTTATCTTTAAACGGATTGACAAAGATTTCAGGATGTTCGGCGGCCTTTCCCTGTCCAAGGAATCTTACGATAAACTTGGCGGCGTCCTGCCTCGTCAAAACGGCAGAAGGCGCTTTTTCTCCTTCTTTGATAATCTTGTCTTCGATCATCAGTTTATAGAACGCATCGTCGTCATAGTACGCCTGGAGCGGAGAATACAGGTATCTTAAAAAGCTCAGCTGGTTGATTTTCTGGCCCGGATTGAACTTTTCTCCCTCAAGGTAATATCCGTTTTCCAAAAGCTTTCTGATCTTTGCTTCCGCCCAGTGGCCTTTGATATCGCTATATTCCGGCACGGCTTTTTCCTTATAAGGCTTTCCATCCCAGCCAAGCTTTGCGCCGCTTACCGGATCGATCAGGAAATCAGTGGCCGAATAGGTGAAATCGTAGACCAAAGCCGGCTCTCCCGCCTTGACTTTCGTATACATCAGTCCCATCTTGCCCGCATCGTTGATGAGGTCAAACGCTTTTTCCGCAGAGATGACCTTCTCCACGCTCGGGAAAGTCACGCTGTCATACCAATTGCAATCGTAATGGGTAATCAGGCCGCTCGCTTTATTCACAATCACGCTGAAGCCGTTTCCGATAAAGTCGATTCCGTTTACCTGTCTGTAATAGTTGAAGCTGTAGTCCGTCACATTCTGATCAGTCTTGTAAATCTGATAGGACGGGCTCTCATAAAATCTGGATTGCTTGAACTTTTCGGGAGCGATGCTCTTTATGAAGGATTCCGCCTTTTCTCTGGCTTTGTCCTCCGAAATCCCGGCACTTTTCTTGTTCTCTTCCGTGTTGTAAGCATAGAACGACATCAATTCGCCGGTCTTGGCATTTACGACTCCATATGCGCCGTCAAAGCCGATTTCCCACTGATACTTGTCTTTTTCCATATAATTTTTCGACAAGGTGGTGTTCAAAACCTTTGCGCCGGAAGCCAGGCCCGGAATCACACCGCGCAGGATGCTTTC
>CAMJRV010000309.1 GCA_946408315.1 uncultured Bacillota bacterium
ATCGCCACCATCGACAGAGTGACGACCCACGACAATCCTTCCTACGTAAAGCACGGCGTCGTTCACTATTCCGTAGCCAACATGCCGGGAGCGGTGCCGAGAACCTCGACGATCGCACTGGAAGGAGCAACCCTGCCCTACGGTCTGATGATCGCAGACAAGGGGCTTGAGAAAGCCGTTCTGGAAAACGAATCCCTCATGAAGGGCCTGAACGTATATGACGGCAAGCTCACCTATAAGGGAGTTGCCGACAGCCTTGGATTGGAATACACCGATCCTTACACCCTCATTAAATAATAAAAAGCTTTTTGTCACAGCTAGCGATAAAGCAATAGAAGATCTTTGCCTTATAGGACCTGACGGCAGCGCGCCTGCCGTCAGGTCCTCTTTCTGCGGCGCTGCATTTCCGCACCTTACCAGCGCACCGGCTTGCTTTAAGAGGGCGGGAATGATAGAATGATATGAAAGATAAAACAAGGAGAAGTGAGAAATGGCAAAGATCAATACCGTGCTGTTCGACTTTGACGGCACTATCATGGATACAAACAATTTAATCCTGGAATCCTGGCAGCATACATTCCGGACCGTGGAGGGGAAGGAGAGAGCGGCGGAGGATATTCTGGAAACCTTCGGGGAACCGCTTAACATTACGATGGGAAAGCTTCTGCCTCAGGTACCCGTGGAAGAAGGCGTTAAAATTTACCGGAGCTACCACCATGACAGATTTACCGAGCTGATCGAGGTTTTCCCAGGTATTCCCGAGCTGCTTGCAGAGCTGAAGCATCGAGGCTATAAGACCGGGGTTGTGACGTCGCGGCTGAGAAATACGACAGAGCTGGGACTGAAAACCTACGATATGGAGCAGTATTTCGATACCGTCGTGACCTGCGACGATACAGATAAACATAAACCCGATCCTGAGCCTGTGAACATTGCGCTGGAACGGCTCGGCGCAAAACCGGAAGAGGCCATTATGGTGGGCGACAGCATGTTTGATATCCTGTGCGCCAAGAACGCCGGGGTAACGTCGGCCATGGTAGGCTGGGCCCTTGCCATAAGCGAGGGGGACAAGACGGGAGAAAATCAGCCGGATTATATTCTGGAAAAGGCCGAGGACCTTCTGGCCATACTGGAACAATAGACCGGTAAAAGTTAATAATGATAAAGGAATGGGAGGAGTCAGGATGAAATATGCATTCATCATGAATTCCGGAACGCTGAGTCCGGAAAATTATTCGGCGCTTTATGAGGATCAAGGCAATCTCTACTTTTTCACAGCGGTCCATGGCATGGATATGGCCCGGGAGCTGGTAAAGCAGCTTGCCGATAACGGCTATGAATTGATCGACCTCTGCGGCGACTTTGACGCGGAGAAGGCGGAGGAGATCGAAAAAGCTTCCGGCGGCAGGATCAAAGCGAGCTATGCCAAGTATACGGAGGAAGAGCTGGCAAAATTCAATGCGCTTCCCGTAAATAACCGGTACGGGATCATCGTGCTGGGCTTTGGCCTGAGCCGGGATGTCGTAAGGTTGGCGCTGGAAAGCGGCGAGTATAATACCGATATCTCCATCGTGGCGAAAGAAGAGACGGCCGCGCTGGAAGCGAAGAAAATGGCGGCAGAAGGAATCCATTTCATCGAGCTCTGTGGTTATTTTGACGCCGAAAAGGCAGAGACCGTGATACAGGCCGTCGACCGTAAGGTCCCCGTCGGCTATTGCGGAAAATAAAAAAGTGGAAATGACGGAATCAAAGATCGATAAAGGGAAGCTTTTTATTCATTGAAACTCATGGCGATGTTGAACGAGACATCGCCTTTTGTTTTGTTATAACCCTGAAAGAGGATCCTGTCGTCCTCGTAGCCCTTTCTTATGGAAAACTCGTCTCCCACTCGAAGCTCCGAGAGAAAATGGATGTCCATTCTCTTCAGCCGGTTCAGCTTTGTCTGTTCCTCAGCGGTGAAAACATCGTAAACGAATTCTCCATAGCGGCAGTTGTTTACATGACCTACGCAATCGATCTGGCTGGCCTGTACGGTCCTTTCCGACACAGGCGCTAATTCCGCATCCATCTTAAAGCCCGGCGACGCATCCAGTACGAAAAGCTCGGTAGGCTCATGCATCGCAAATGGAACCTCCCGTTTGCGGAATACGGACCGTTTTTCCATATCGAGAATCACGGAATGGGTGGTGCCCTTGAATATCACCTGCCCCGCAGCATCTTTAAATAAGAGCTCGCGGCGGAAATACGGGCCTTTGCGCTGGGAATGCCAGGTGTTTCCGTACAGCATCATGCTCTTTTCTATAGGGGAGACGACCTCCACCGACATGGAGATCAGCGCCCACGCCAGACCGTATTTCGTGGTCTCGTCCACGTTCAGGTTCAGCTTAAATAAATGCCGCTCAGCCATCTGTTCAAACAGGACCTGATAGGCGTACGGCTTCAGTTGGCTATGCTGGTTTAAGTAAGACGCCGTTACCGGCAATTCATAGATACAATCTAGTTCTGCATTCATTTGATACTCCTTTGGCCTGTCCGACAGTTCTGCTTCGGTTCGGACAGCGCCTATTCCATAGTACCATAATTCGCCATGGAAAAAAAGAATTTCCATGGCAGAGGCTTTCGCTGCCCGGGGCGAAATATAATTGTTATGCGGAGAAAAATATAACTGCTTTGCGCAAAAGGATGTACTCATTTGAGAAAGTTGGACTAAAACCAGGATCAGGGGAACCGATGGATTGCAAAATTCTTTCGTTTGGGATAAATTAAAAGTAGCAAAGTGCCGGAGGTGCTTTGCTGAACTTCATCTCGCTTAGCAAAGCGGAGCCTCGCGGTAAATTGTCAGGGTCCGTCCCAAAACGAAAAGGGACGCGCCCGGAAATTTAAAATCGTTTGGAGGCGAAATTTTGAAAATTTTAATGGTGGGAACCGGCGGAGTCGGGGAAGCAGCGGCAGTAATTGCAAAGCAGAGAGACCCCAACGGGGATTGGCTGAAGCTGATGGTGCTGTCCGATTTCAATCTGGAAAGAGCGCAGGCAGTTTCGGAAAGACTTGCCGACGCCAGATTTCCGGCTGAGAAGGTGAACGCGAGAAACAAGGATGAGGTAAAAGCCCTGATCGAAAAGTATCAAGCGGACCTTCTGTTCAATGCCTGTGACCCAAGCTTTAACGAAACCCTTTTTGATGTCGCTTACGAATGCGGCGTCCGTTACTCGGATATGGCGCTCTCGCTGTCCATACCCCATCCGACGGACCCCTATCATAAGACGAATGTCAAAATGGGAGACTACCAGTTTGCAAAGCATGAAGACTGGGAAAAACGCGGATTGCTGGCTCTCGTAGGGATAGGGATGGACCCGGGAGCGGTGAATGTATTCGCACGATTTGCGCAGAAACATTATTTTGATGAAATTCATACCATAGATATCTTAGACTGTAACGGCGGTGACCACGGATATCCTTTTGCCACCAATTTCAACCCGGAAATCAACCTGAGGGAGGTCTCTGCGAATGGCTCCTACTGGGAGAACGGGCATTGGGTGGAGACGAAGCCTATGGAGATTAAATCCAGGTATAATTTTCCCAAGATAGGGGAGAAGGACATGTATCTGCTTCACCATGAAGAAATTGAATCCCTGGCAAGGAACATTTCCGGAGTCAGGAGAATACGTTTCTTCATGACCTTTGGACAGAGCTATCTGACTCATATGCAATGCCTGGAGAATGTAGGAATGCTTTCCACTTCGCCCGTATCTTTTAACGGCCAGGAAATTGTCCCCATCCAGTTCTTAAAGGAGCTTCTTCCCGATCCGGCTTCACTGGGACCGAGAACCGTGGGAAAGACCAATATTGGATGTATTTTCACAGGGATCAAGGACGGAAAGGAGAAGACCATCTATATCTATAACGTATGTGACCATCAGGAGTGTTATAAAGAGGTAGGGTCACAGGCAATTTCGTATACAACAGGCGTTCCTGCGATGATCGGAGCCATGATGGTTGTGACTGGCCAATGGAAAACTCCTGGTGTGTTCAATGTGGAAGAGTTTGACCCGGATCCGTATATGGAAGCATTGAATCAGTGGGGGCTGCCCTGGGTTGTATGTGAGGCGCCGGAAACTGTCACTGTATGGAGATAGGACAGGCGATGAAAATTGAAAGATTACAAACACCCTGTTATGTGATAGATGAAGACAGGCTGGAAGAAAACCTGAAAATTTTAAAAAGAGTGAAAGAAAACACGGGGTGCAGCATATTACTGGCACAAAAAGCCTTCTCCTGTTTTGCGGAGTATCCTCTGATTGGGCGCTACATTGACGGTACCA
>CAMJRV010000310.1 GCA_946408315.1 uncultured Bacillota bacterium
TGTGACAATAAGAATGGAATAAAGAAAAACGGCGGTGTCGTCGTCGTAAGCGAAGTGATGCAGGAAATTTTTTCCCTGGCTCACAAGGTCAGCAGCTTTGACGCCACGATTTTGGTTCTGGGAGAATCCGGGGTCGGTAAGGAAGAAATCACAAAATTTATTCATAAAAACAGCCTGCGAAAGGATAAGCCCCTTGTCGTCATCAATTGTGGGGCGATACCGGAACACCTGCTTGAATCCGAGCTGTTCGGCTATGAGCGGGGGGCTTTTACCGGAGCCTTAAAGGAAGGGAAAACCGGATTGTTTGAGGCTGCCAACGGCGGGATCCTCTTTCTTGACGAGATCGGAGAAATGCCATTGAGCCTTCAGGTCAAGCTGCTGCGCGTATTGGAATCGAGAGAGATTGTTCGTGTCGGAGCTGTGAATCCGATCAGTGTGGACGTCCGTATCATTGCCGCAACGAATAAGAACCTGGAAGAAAAGGTGAAAAACGGTGAATTCAGAGAGGATTTGTTTTATCGGCTTAATGTGATTCAGATTAAGCTTCCCGCGCTCAGAGAAAGGATTGAAGATATCGCGCCCCTTGCTCTCCATTTTTTACAGTCCTTCAACCTGAGATACGGACAAAGCAAAAAATTGACCTATGATGTGATCAAAGAGCTGGAGCAATACTCGTGGCCGGGCAATATCAGGCAGTTGAAAAATGTGGTGGAAAATATGGTGATTGTCAGCAACAATGAGTATCTTCAGATCAATGATCTGCCCTGGCATAAAAAAAATGAGGAGCCGGACGACGACAGCGCGAAAAAAAGTCCGGAATTCGGAATCATTCCTTTGGAGCAGGCCATCGAGCAGGTGGAAAGGGAAATCCTGAGGAAGGCGAAGGAAAAATTCAAGTCGACGCGTAAAATTGCGCAGGCGATACAGGTCGACCAGTCTACGGTCGTTCGGAAGATGAAAAAATATGGACTGGCATCGTCAGGCGATGAAGAAATGCAACCCTGATGCACGGGTGCCATGGTTTTATAAAGAAGAATCGTAAGAAAAGAAGCAGATAAGCATGCGAAAGGCAGAGTTTATCTGCTTTTTTTCTTTTTTTGGGCAAAAAAGGGCTTTGGCACGCATATTGCAATAATCTATGTCAACTTGACTTTATAAAACAGCAAAGGAAGAGGTTTATATATGGCTCAGAACATTTCTTCAAAAGAACTGCTGGGGCAGTTGCTTGCAAAACATTATGACGACGCGCTGGAGGCCAAAAAATCCGGAGAACTGGTCGCCTGGTCTACATCCATCGCTCCTCAGGAGCTGCTTGAGACCATGGGTATTCAAGTCGTATATCCGGAAAATCATGCCGCTGCAATCGGCGCCAGAAAGGGTTCCCAGGAGTTTATAGACTACTCGGAGGGAAACGGTTATTCCATAGATTTGTGCTCTTATGCAAGGGTAAATCTTGGTTACATGAATTTAAAAGAGAGTTCCGCAGGAAATATTCCAATGCCGGATTTTATTTTTTGCTGCAACAACATCTGCAACACGGTGATCAAGTGGTATGAAAACATAGCCAAAGAGCTTCACATACCGATGATTTTGTTTGACTTGCCCTTTAATCACACCTATGAGGTGCCGGACCACAGCGTCCGATATATCAGAGGACAATTTGAAAACGCCATCGCACAGCTGGAGCAGATCTCCGGGAAAAAGTTCGATCACGACCGTTTTAAAGAGGTCATGAAGATCTCCTCTGAAACCGCGACGTGGTGGAAGAAAGCGACTGCCCTGGCCGCCGCGAAACCATCTCCGCTGAATGGCTTTGATCTGTTTAACTACATGGCGACCATCGTATGCATGAGAGGAAAGAGAGAGGGCTTGGAGCTTTTCAAATTATGGGCGGAAGAGCTGCAGGCCAAAATCGACCTTGGCCAGGGCCCGTGGAAGGATCAGGAGGAGAAATACAGAGTCATGTGGGACGGAATTGCCTGCTGGCCGTACCTGAGCGACACGTATAAGGTCCTGAAGAAAAACGGGATCAATATGGTGACCTCAACCTATCCGGACTCGTGGACCATCGTATATGAAAGTGACGATCTGGATGGGATGGCGAAAGCCTATTCCTCCAATTACGCAAATCGCAGTCTGGAGTTTGGCGTGGATAATATCGTAAACATCGTCAATGAGTTTTCCCTGGACGGGATCATATACCATTCGAACAGGAGCTGCAAATTGATGGACTTCAGGCAATACGAGGTACAGCGCCAGGTGGAAGCGCGCACCGGGGTGGGCTCCGTTATTTTTGACGGGGACCAGACCGATCCGAGAGCGTTCTCCGTGGCGCAATACGAAACAAGAGTCCAAGCCCTTGTGGAGATGATGGAACAAAGAAAGAAGAGAGGCTAGGGGAATCATGAATCGCGTACAAGAAATGATATCAGCGTTTGAAGAAATCGCACGGCATCCGCAGCATTCCGTGAAGGAAACAATGAAGGCAACCGGGAAACGCGCAGTCGGCTGCTTCCCTTATTATACTCCCGAAGAAATCGTCTACGCCGCGGGCCTCCTGCCTGTCGGGCTTTGGGGAGGACAGGAAGAGCTCAAGCATTCCGATCGATATCTGCAGAGCTTTTGCTGTTCCATCATGAGAGAAAACCTGGAATTAGGAATGAAGGGAACGTATGACCTTTTAGCGGCAATTATCATTCCTGCTTATTGTGACACGCTGAAATGCATGAATGAAAACTGGAAGGTTGCCGTTCCCAATCCCCCTTTAATTTCCATGGTATATCCGCAGAACAGAAAAATCAGAGCCGGAATCGAATATCTGATTGCGGAATTCAAGCGAGTGCAAGGGGAGCTGGAAGTGATTGCCGGGAAGAAAATCACAGAAGACGAGCTTGCCGAAAGCCTTGAGATTTACGAAGAGTATCGAAAGACGATGCTGCAGTTTACGGCCCTGGCAAAGCAATATCCCAAAACGCTGCATGCCAGGAGCAGGCACCTGATCATCAAGGCAGGCTATTTCATGGACAAAAAGGACTATACGGCTAAAATCAGGGAGCTCATGGAAGCATTGAAGCTCCTTGCCGAAGAGGATTTTGAAGGAATCAAGGTCGTCGTGACGGGGATTCTGGCGGAGCCGGAAGCGCTTTTAGACGCTTTTGTAGAAAACCATATCGCTTTCGCGGCAGACGACCTCGCTCAGGAGTCGAGACAGTTCAGGACCCTCATATCAAAGGGAGATACGGTCCTTGAAAAATTGGCCTATCGAATTTCCGAACAGAGCTGCTCTCTTCTTTATGACGAAGCAAAGACGAGAGGCCAGCTGCTGATCGATCTGGTCCGGGAGAGCAATGCGGACGGTGTGGTAATTTCTATGATGAAATTCTGCGATCCGGAAGAATTCGATTATCCGATTTTTAAAAAAGAGCTTGAGGCTGCGGGAATCCCGATGCTGTACCTGGAAATAGAACAAAAAATGGACAGCAGCGAGCAGATCAGAACCAGAATACAAAGCTTTGCAGAAATGATATCAGGAAGGTAGAAGGAATGTTTTTAGGGATAGACATCGGCTCCTCTTCATCAAAAGCAGTCATTCTCGATCAGGAGCTGAAGCAGCTGGCAAATACCGTCGTCAACACAGGGACCGGAACACAGGGACCGGAAAAGGCAGTCGCCTCGGCGCTTCTTCAGGCAGGTCTCGAACGTGAGCAGATCCTCCGTACGGTTGTAACCGGCTATGGAAGAATGACGTATGAAAATGCAGATAAGCAGATTACAGAAATCACCTGCCATGGCAAAGGGGTTGCATTCCTTGTACCGGAGGCAAGAACGGTGATTGACATCGGTGGGCAGGATGCCAAGGTGATCCGGCTGAATGAGACCGGAGGGCTTGAAAATTTCGTTATGAATGATAAGTGCGCCGCAGGGACGGGAAGGTTTCTCGAGGTCATGGCAAGAATTCTGGACTGCGGAATAGGAGAGCTTGCAGAGCTTGCCGAAAAGGCGACGGAAGAAGTCAATATCAGCAGTACCTGCACCGTGTTTGCCGAATCTGAGATTATCTCTCAGCTGGCGACGGGAGCCAAAAAAGAGAATGTTGCGAAGGGCGCTCACAAGGCGGTTGCGAAAAGGGTCGCAGGCTTGGCAAGCCGGATCGGAGTCAAACCGGAAATTACGATGACGGGAGGTGTCGCATTAAATAAGGGAGTTGTCGAGGCGCTGGAAAAAGAGCTGGGCGCTCCGATTACCGTCATCGAGAACCCGCAAAGCGCGGGAGCGTTAGGAGCTGCTCTTTATGCAGCCGAACTGGAAATAAAAT
>CAMJRV010000311.1 GCA_946408315.1 uncultured Bacillota bacterium
TTCGTGGCGGTGAATCCGCCGATGGACAGATAAGAATCGATGGAGCTCGGATCACACTTTCCGAAGTTCTCCGTAATAAAGCTTACCGTTTTAGACATTACAATCTCCCCCCTTACCGGTGCTGATCGAGAACAGCTTTCACGCTGTCCTGCGTTGTGAGATGGCCGTAGACCTTGCCGTTGATCCTCATGGCGGGAGAAATGTCGCATGCTCCGAAGCATGGCGTATATTCCAGCCAGTATCTTCCGTCGGCAGTGGCTTCCCGCTCTTTAATGCCGAGCAGGGCGGTGATGGAATCACGAAGGCCTGTGTTGCCGGTGACCTTGCATACGACGCTGTCGCATAGCTGAATGACATAATCGGCCCTCGGTACATCGGACAGGGCGGCGTAGAATGAGATGACATCGTAGACCTTGCTCAGCGGAATGTTCATCTTCTCGCTGACGTAAGAAGCTACTTCTCTTGGGATATACTGCTTTGGGACGATGTCCTGGATGTCGAGCAGGATACCGACCAGTTTCGTTGAGTTGCTCTGATAGTCCTTAATGATCGCGTCGATTTTCAAAGCTAATTCACTGGTCAAAACCCCAAAGCTTTTCGTTGTGGTGCTGTTCATCAGGTTACTCCTTTCAGTCTTTGCATTTCTACTTTAATGCAACAATTAGACTAATAAACTCACAGTCATATTTTATACTATCCAGGTGCCCCTTGTCTACGATATTGTCATTAATTTAACGAATATTTGTTACATTTTTCGCAGAATAATTAATCAAGTTAACCAGTTACAATGTTCAAATTTATGGATGCAAAGGGCTGAAGGGCCTGGCGGACGCGGTCAAAAAAGGATTGGGGCTTTGTGGACGTTTGCAAGAATTAATGTCAATCTATACGAAAGAGATGATATTTTTTTCACCAGTCGCATCCTGAATTGTCAGGGTATGACATGCCCGGCGAGGCTGGTGTTGAACGAACGGCGGAAGGATGTTAAAATAGAAGAACAATAAAGAAGAACAAGAAACAGGAAATTGAAAAATAAGAGGCATAGGATTGAAAAATGTTTGACATACAGGAAAATTTAAAGAAGCTTCCGGATAAACCCGGAGTCTATCTGCATAAGGATAAGCTGGGGCAGGTTATTTACGTGGGCAAGGCCGTTTCGCTGAAAAATCGGGTGCGCCAGTATTTTCAGTCGTCCAGAAGTATGGACCCCAAGGTCCGGGCTATGGTTTCCCATATCGAGGAATTCGAGTACATCACCACCGATACGGAGATGGAGGCTCTGATTCTCGAAAATAACCTGATTAAAAAATACATGCCCCAGTATAACGTTCTGCTGAGGGACGATAAGACCTACCCCTATATCAAGGTCACCACCAACGAGGCCTATCCGAGGATCCTCAAGACGAGAAGGGTTCTTCACGACGGGTGCAAATACTTCGGCCCCTACGCCGACGTTACGGCGGTCAATCAGCTGATCGATCTGCTGAACAGCATTTTCGCACTGAAGCGGTGCTCGGCGCAGAAATTTCCAGGGGGCTTCAAGCCGTGCCTCAATTATCATATCAGCCAGTGTAAAGGGATCTGTACCGGATTGGTTTCCCGGGAAGAATATATGGAAGCCGTGGACCAGGTGATCGAACTGCTCAACGGGAAGAATAAGCGCGTCCTCGACGATCTCAGCCGAAAGATGACAGAGGAAGCCGAAGCGATGAATTTTGAAAAAGCGGCGGAATACCGGGACTATATCAACGCGGTAAACGCCGTTACGGAAAAACAGCGCGTCGTTCTCCTCTCGGCCGGCGACATGGATGTGGTCCTCGGGGCCAAGGGCGAAAGCGACGCTCACGTCATCCTGTTCTTCGTACGCCAGGGGCGGCTTTCCGGCAGGGAAAGCTACCATCTTCAGGCTATGGAGGAGGATGATCTGAACGAGGTCGTCTCAGCCTTTATCAAACAGTATTATTCGGATAACGCCATGATTCCGAAAGAGATCCTCGTGGAGGAGGAACCGGCGGAAACCGGTCTGCTTGAAGACTGGCTGTCGGAAACCAGGGGCAGTCAGGTGAAGATCACCGTTCCCCAGAAGGGGGATAAAAAGGCGCTGCTGGATATGGCAAAACGGGACGTCATCGAGATGATGAAAACCCTTGATGAAAAGGCAAACAATCTGAGAGAAAAGAATGCGGCCGTCTCTTCGGCCCTGAAAAACTTTATCTCCGGCTTGCCGGAAGGAAAGACCGGGTATCGTGTGGAATCCTATGACATTTCCAACACAAACGGAGTCGATTCGGTGGGCGCAATGGTTGTATTTGAGGGAACCGGCCCCGTCCGCAAGGATTATCGAAGATTTAAGATCAAGACGGTAGAAGGCCCCAACGATTACGGAAGCTTGCAGGAGGTGCTTTACAGGAGGTTCAAGCGTGGCCTTCAGGGCGACGGCCGTTTCGGGATCATGCCGGATCTGCTCCTCATCGACGGAGGGAAACCTCAGGTGTCGGCGGTAGTACAGGTGCTTCGGGCGATGAAGGTCGAAATTCCCGTCGCAGGGATGGTCAAGGACGACAAGCACCGGACCCGGGGACTGGTCTATCAGGAAAAAGAGCTGGATTTAAAAGAAGATCCGGTCCTGTTTCGCTATATCGCATCCATCCAGGAAGAGGTTCACCGGTTTGCCATCGATTATCATCATGGTCTGCGAAAAAAATCGCTGCAGCGGTCGGCGCTGGATGCCATTGAAGGGATCGGAGAAAAGCGGAGAAACGCGCTGCTGTCTCATTTTGGAAGCATTGACAGTATCAGAGCGGCGACGGTGGAAGAGCTGTGCCGGGTGCCCGGAATTACCAGGCCGGCGGCGGAGAAGGTTCTGGAATGGGCCTCTAAAAAATGAATAATTTCAATTGATTCTACCAAAATATAATGATATAGTAGACATACCAAGTATATTTAGAAATTTATGGAGGACGATTATGGGAGATAAAGAGAAGTGTATGCCCGGCGGATGCAGCGACAATTGCAGCTGCTCGGAAGAGGACGCCGATTACCTTACACTGGAATTTGACGACGGACAGGAAGTAGAATGCGAGATCATGGGCGTCTTTGAATTTGAAGGTAAGGAATACATTGCTTTGATACCGGATGACGGTACCGATGATGTTTACATTTATGGATACAAGGAAACAAGCGAAGAAGAATTTGAATTGATCGACATCGATGACGACGAAGAATTCAAGAAAGTCGTAGACGAATTCGAAAAGCTTACCGTCGAAGAATAAATTGTAAGAAACGTTTTAAGAATTGGGAGCTCCTGCAAATGCAGGAGCTTTCTTATTGTTTGTGGCCTGCCGTCCCTGGTATTCTCACGGGAGACTCCCTCGCTTGTATGCTTCGCATGAGCTCGGTACAAGGGTTCAGGTCTCCCTCAGAGAACACCAGGGACGGCGGCCCATGAACAATAAGCATTCTTTTCCAGGGATCTGTAATAAAAGGAAAAAGTAGTTGATTATTGTACAGGAAAGTTGGTATAATAATAAATGCTATAGAAAATATCGATAGATATTAAAAAATCGAATAGGACTGGATGAAAGCTGCGGGAGAGATTGCGAAAGCAACACCGAAGGAATAAGCGTGGATCTGCCATAATCCATGTGATGATCTCAGGTAAAGAGGACCGTAGCCGGACAGAACTCTGGAAAGCAATAGTATGCACCGAAGGGGCAACTCCTTTGCCGGCGGTTTGGTCTACAGACTGAGCGGGCAGGTATGGAAGAATCTCTCAGGTTAATAACAGAGCGAAAGGCGTTAGTTCTTTCTGCTCTGTTTTTGTTTGTGCAGGATGAATAAGATAGCGGTGTGAGCCGCGCAAGAGGTGAGATTGTGAAAGTATATGACCTTATCATTATCGGTGCGGGACCGGCGGGACTGTCGGCCGGAATTTATGCCGGAAGAGCCATGCTGGATACTCTGATCATCGAGCAGGCGCAGGACGGCGGCCAAATACTCCAGACAGCTGAAATCGAAAATTATCCGGGTTCAGGATCAGAGGAAAGCGGAGCGACGCTCATTGACAGAATGTCCGCTCAGGTAGAAAAATTCGGAATTGAAAAGGTATACGATACGGTAAAGGAGGTTTCCCTCGAAGGAAAGACCAAGGCGGTCGTCTGCGAGAGAGGAAGCTATGAGACAAAGACGCTCATCATTGCAGGCGGCGCCGCGGCGAAACCGATCGGCTGCAGCGGCGAGGAGGAGTTTCTGGGAAGAGGAATCTCTCACTGCGGTACCTGTGACGCGCCTTTCTTCAAGGGCCTCCACGTTTT
>CAMJRV010000312.1 GCA_946408315.1 uncultured Bacillota bacterium
TCATGTGGTGATTTATGCGGAATATCTGTTTCTGGAAAACGTGATAACAGGAGGGCTCATTCTGCTGCTGACCGAGAAAATATCTGGAATACGCTGCATTAAAAAGCTGCTGGCGTTGGGTAGCATCCTTTGCGGGTTCTATTCCTTTATTCTCTTCTGGGGGACGCTGAACCCTCTGCTGGCTATTTTTTCAAAGCTTGCCTTTTCCGCCGCAGTCGTCCTTCTCGTTTTCCGGCCCAAAAGTGTGAGAAGATTTTCAAGGCTCGCCTTGATCTTCTATCTCGTCAGCTTTGCCATGGGCGGCATTACGATAGGCATGATGTATTTCCTCGGGATCGCCGGGATCACCGGGAACACTTCCGTCTATCTGGGTATTCTGGGATATTTTTATGTTTTGCTCGGCTGCGTCCTGTCCTGGATGATCTTCAGCTTTTTCGCGGAGTTCATCAAGGGAAGGACGATAAGGGAAAGAACTTATGCCGATGTGGAAATCGGGATGGAAGGGAAAACCGTCACCGTGAAGGGGATGGTAGATACGGGGAACTTTCTGAAGGACCCCCTTACCGGGAAACCGGTCCTGATCATTTCTGCGGCCGCCGCAAAGCAGCTGCTTCCCGACGAGCTCGTCGAGGAGGCTGTGAACGTGGAGAAAGCGCAGATTCTTCCGGAAAAAATAGTCGGAAGCAATTATGCAAGCCGCATCAGGATGATACCATTCCGATCGGTAGGAGAGGAGAGGGGCTATCTGGTCGGAATCCGTCCGGATTCGATTCGGATCGGAATCGATCGCGGAAAGGGCTCCGGCAGGACAATGGAGGCTTCAGATGGGGCAATCCTTGCAATCTACAAGGGAATTTTTTCGGGAGGGCAGTCGGAAGACAACTGCTCGGTCCTTTTGCCCCCAAGTATGATAGAGGGAGGAATCGCTTGCGATGTTTAAAACATTATTGGAAATTACGGTACAGAATGGGAGAAATCTGCGGTTGTCGGTACTGAGGATCCGGGAGAGGCTGGTATTGATTCTCAGGGGGAACAAGCCGGAAGAGATTTTTTACATAGGAGGCAGCGACGTGCTGCCGCCGCCGCTGACCCCCGAAGAGGAGAAGCTCCTTCTGGAGCAGTTGGCGCTGAACAATGAGGACGCTAAGACGATCCTTATCGAAAGAAACCTCAGATTGGTGGTATATATTGCCAAGAAGTTTGAAAATGCAGGAGTCAATGTGGAAGACCTGATTTCCATCGGCGCCATCGGACTGATCAAGGCGGTCAATACCTTTAATCTCGACAAAAATATCAAGCTGGCGACCTACGCGTCCCGGTGCATCGAAAATGAGATTCTCATGTACCTGCGCAGGAGCAGCAGGACGAAGAGCGAGGTATCCTTCGACGAGCCCCTGAATATCGACTGGGACGGAAATGAGCTGCTGCTTTCCGACATCCTCGGAACGGATAACGATATCGTATACAACCATATTGAAGAAGAGGTGAACAGGAACCTTCTCGTCTACGCCCTGAAGAAGCTTTCTGCCAGAGAAAAACAGATCATGGAGATGCGTTTCGGTCTGATCAGCGGCAGGGAGATGACCCAAAAAGAGGTGGCAGACAAGATGGGAATTTCCCAATCCTATATTTCCAGGCTGGAAAAAAAGATCATCGGCAGGCTTCGAAAAGAAATCAAAAAGTTGGGATAGAAAAGTCAAGAAGGCAGAATAAAAACAGGCCTGAATGTTAAGAATAAGGTATGCGCTAATGTGCTGCTTAGGGGGGCAAGACAGAAAGCGGAGGACCTTATCATGGCTAGCAAAGTAGAAATCTGCGGCGTCAATACATCCAAGCTGCCGGTGTATAAAGACGTAGAAATGAAGAGAATGATTGATCAGATTAAGGGGGGAGATAATGAAGTAAGAGACGAGTTTATTAGAGGAAATCTGCGATTGGTTTTAAGTGTGATACAGCGTTTCAGCAATAGAGGGGAAAATCCGGACGATTTATTTCAGGTGGGATGCATCGGGCTGATTAAGGCCCTCGATAATTTTGATACATCTCATAACGTAAGGTTTTCCACCTATGCGGTTCCGATGATCGTGGGAGAGATCAGGAGATATCTCCGTGACAACAATTCGATCCGGGTCAGCCGTTCCCTGCGGGATACCGCCTACAAGGCCCTGCAGTCGAAGGAAAAGCTTTCCCGGGAACTCCAGCGGGAGCCTACCATTATGGAAATTGCAAAGGATATGGAGCTTCCGAGAGAAGAGGTCGTTCTGGCCCTCGACTCCATACAGGACCCCATATCCCTGTTCGAGCCCGTCTTCCATGACGAGGGGGACGCCATCTACGTGATGGACCAGGTCAAGGATACGAAAAATACCGATGAGAGATGGATGGAGAACATTTCCCTCAAGGAAGCCCTGAAAAAGCTCACCAGCAGAGAAAAACACATCCTGACCATGCGGTTTTTCGAGGGGAAAACCCAGATGGAGGTGGCTGACGAAATCGGGATCAGCCAGGCTCAGGTCAGCAGACTGGAAAAAAACGCATTGAAATATATGAGAAAATACGTATAGACTGAAATACAGGGCTGTAGCAAAACAAAAGTGTTGCTACAGCCTTTTATTATGCCGGCGCTCAGATCATATTCTTATCCAGATACTTCGTCAGCTTGCCCAGGCAGTTCACATAACAGCCGAATTCGTTGTCATACCAGCCGAAGATCTTCGCGTGGGTGACCGGGAAATCGATGTCCCGGGCCGTGTCGATCCCGTATTGTCGCAGGATTTCGGCGTTCAGAGGCAGGAATCCCGTCCGGGTATGACTTTCATGGCCTTCGATCACGACAGCTGCCGGGCACCCCATCATATCCGACGATACGTTCTGGTCTTCGCGGAAGAGCAGAAGGTCTTTCTGAGATCCTTTCGCAGCTTTTTTATAGATATCATTGATAAAATCCCTGGTGATGACCGGTTCCCCTGTTTCGGACAATATGGTCCGGAAGGTCAGGTTCAGGGAGATCAGGGATACCGTGCTGATGGGCACGCGGATGGAATCCGCCATGAAGCCGATCTCCTTGATCTCCGGAAGGATCTCCTCCAGGGCGATAGCCGCGCCTGTGGAAGTGAGGATAATGTTGTTCATGACGGAGCGGTTCCGCCTTAAATCACCGGAACCGGAATTCGGAGGCGCATCCAGGATGCTCTGGTTGTTGGTCGCCGCATGGACCGTCGACATGGATGCGGTGACGATTTTTGAAGTCTCTTCCGCTTCCAGCAGGGGCTTTATCATATGGGCCAGGGCTGTCGTCGTGCAGCTTGCCGCGGAAATGATGTGGTGCTTCATCGGATCGTAACCGGAATGGTTGACCCCATAAACGAACATGGCGGAGTCCTCCGGAGTTTTCTGGGAGGATTCCTTCATTTTGAACGGAGCGCTCACGATGACCTTCTCCGCTCCCGCCTCCAGGTGTCCCCGCAGACTGCCCTTGCCGAAATCGGCGGGAAGGGAAGGGTCAAGAAAAACGCCGGTGCAGTCTATGACGAGGCGTACTCCTTCTCTGCTCCAGGGAATATCCCTGGGGTTCCTTTCATTCGTCAGCACCTTTACCGGAATCCCGTCGAACGAGAAGAGATTTTCCTCTTCTTCGACGATCTTCACTTCGCAGGTTTTTCCGGTATGCCCGTAAAGGAACCTGTCCAGAGACCCATAGGTTGAATCTGTCGTCAGATACTGGACAATATCCCTTTTTCTCTTGCCGATCTTGCGTCCCACATTGATGACGATCCCGTCAAAATGCCTGAGATTCAGATGGTTCCACAGGGTTAGCTTCCCAATCCTGCCGATCCCGTTGATTCCCAATATTTTTTTGCTTTTCAATTCTGTCTGCATTTCACTACTCCACTCCTTAAACTCTGTTCTGTATTTTAAAAACGCGGGAACATCATTTTTTTACTGCCCCCCCGGTCAATCGATCCGGATTTCATAAGAACCTTCATAGATGAGGCCTGAATTCCCGTCGATGGACAGGATATCTCCCGGAACATAATCCCTGCCATTGACGGTACACCGTTTCCCGGCGTCGACAACGACAAGACTTTTGCAGCTGACGATGCATACCTTGCCAAGGCCCGCCGCCGTTACCGCCGCGTGGGAGGTCGCCCCGCCCTTTGCGGTGATCAGCCCGTCGCAGTTGAAGATCAGCGGGATATCGTCAGGGACAGTATCCGGTCTGACCAAGATGATTTTACCCCGGGGATCCTCTTTTCTGATCCGTTCGATATCCTCCATGTCAAAGGCAATCAGACCG
>CAMJRV010000313.1 GCA_946408315.1 uncultured Bacillota bacterium
CTGTAAAATCCGTGTGCTCCCAAAGATTCAAACCGATTTTGTCCCATGCCTCCTGATAATCAGCCGGAAGTTTTTTTACTCGCGAATCAAAAGCTTTCAATTCTTTGGTCATGTCGTTGCCTGTGATTTTATCCCAGAAATTCATTATTGTTTCTCCTTTAATTGGTTGATTTTCGACGCGACAAATTCCCATCTTTCCCAGAACTTCCGCAGTTCTTCACGCCCCGCATCGTTAAGCACGAAAAACTTTCTCGGTGGCCCCATGTCGGAGGGCTTCTTGGTGATCTCCACCAACTTGCTTTTTTCAAGCCGTACCAGGATGGTGTATACGGTTCCGTCCACAACATCTGTAAAACCGAGGGCGTTCAGTTCCCGCGTAATTTCGTAGCCGTAGGTTTCTTTTCGACTTATAATTTCAAGGACGCAGCCCTCAAGCACGCCTTTGAGCATTTCCGTTAGGTTTTCCAGCGCAATCACTCCTTCGCTATTCTGTATGACTGGTATTAAGTGTTACTAACTACTGCTATATAGTATCACCCACTAGTTGGTTTGTCAATGGTGATTGCTCTGATAATGAATCTCTCATTTTTGTGTTTTTGAACCTGGCTGGGATGAAGCGCAATTCGATATTTTTTATGTTAATAAAGTCGAGCATCGTTAAAGCAGCTTTGGTATTATGTAGATAAGAAAGGAGAGGGATAATGTTAAACGAATTAAACCATGTGATTGACTATATTGAAGATCATTTAACCGATGAGCTGTCTCTTGAAACAATTGCTGAATATGCCGGGGTTTCTGACTACCACTTTAGGAAGATATTTTTTTATCTTTCAGGATTGACGCTCAGCGAATATATCAAAAACAGAAAATTGTCGGAAGCAAATAAGGATTTATTGTATGGAGAAAAAGTAACGGATGTGGCTTTTAAATATGGTTATCAGTCAATAGACGGCTTTACCCGGGCATTTAAAAAATGGAGCGGGTTTTTACCCTCGGATGTAATAAAAACAGGGATCAGCAAATCGTTTCCGAAGCTTTCATTCATAATAACCGTTAAGGGAGGAATTACTATGGAATTTAGAATTGAAGACAAACCGGCGTTTCATTTAGTCGGTGTAAGTAAACGTGTTCCTATGCAATTTGAAGGTGTTAACAATGAAATTGTTAAGCTTGCAGAAAGCATAACGAACGAACAAAGAGAAGAGATGCATTCTCTTCAAAATATAGAACCTTATGAAATTGTCAATGCTTCTTATGATGCTGACGCTAACTTCTTAAAAGAGGAAGGAGATTTAACTCACTTGATTGGTATTTTAACGACCGAAAATCAAGTGAGCGATCAATTGGAAAAAGTGCCGGTTGAGGCCTGTACCTGGGCGATATTCCCGAATGAAGGATCATTTCCTTCCGAATTACAAACAACAATGGCGAAAATATATGCAGAATGGCTGCCTGCTTCCAACTATGAAATAATCAACGCACCTACCTTTTCTTTTACCAAAATGAATGAACATAAAAAGGGGTATGCATATAGTGAAGTTTGGATTCCTGTTCGGAGGAAACGCTAACTTCTTCTATTTTCCACTTTGCTTCAGCCATTTAGGCGGCTTATACGTATGAGACCATGTATTTATAACGCTCGCTGAGGATGTATTGTTCGTTGTAATAGAGAATCTGTCGGTCAAGGGTAAGGACGGTCTGCCTTACCTGAAGCAATGGTGTATTCGGCGGACATCTGAAAATTGCCGCTTGTTCGTCTGTTGCCCGAACGATGTCAAATATATCCTCGAATCTACTGGCTTCAAGGCCTGTATTCTCCTTGATTACATCGGCAATCGGAGCAATGGACATATCGGCATGGAGGATGTAGTCGTCATCGCTGCGAAAATAGTCAATTTCGAATATGGCCGCCACATCGTTGATATAGCGTGCGCGAGAAATCTGACAAACAGGTCTGTCGGGTTCCGCTCCGAGGTGATGTGTCACAAGCTGGGGGGCGGAAACTTTCCCGGAAGAAATTATGTCTGTCCTGGGTACGGCGCCGATCTGCCTGCAAAATTTGGTAAAGCTGCCACCGGCTTTTGTTTCCACGAAAACCGGGGCGCACACAAATGTGCCTTTTCCGTGCAACTTCTTGAGTTTGCCATCCTCAACGAGTAAGTTAACCGCCGCCCGAAGAGTGACTCTGCTTACACCGTAGGTTTCGCAAAGTTTGTCTTCGGAAGGGATTTGTTCTCCGGGTCTGTAGGTGCCGTCGCTCAGGCTTTTAACGAGGGCGTCAGAAACTTGTCTGTAAAGGGGCGTCTGGCTTTTCGGATTCAATTGCATCTCATTCTCTCCACATTATAAAATATAAAGATATTATACCACATAATTGACATATTGTATAATACGTGTTAAGATGTCTTAAATTATTTTATCTAATAGTATGTTAGAAAGAGAGAATAAAATGAAGAGAATAATAGCAGTGGTAATGATTCTTGCTATAGTCCTGGCCCTTGCAGCCTGCGGGCAGACAGAAGTTCCTCCGGCAGAAAAAACATGGGAGGATCAGCTTGGTAATAAAGGCGTGATCCGTATCGGAAACAGCCCAAACTATCCGCCTTATGATGATGTGGACGGAAATGGAAATATCATTGGATATGATGCAGACTTCGTTGCATTTGTCAGCGACTATCTCGATTACAAGGTAGAGCTCATCCCTCTGGAGTTCAATACCATTATTGCATCGCTGGATGCAGGCACAATCGACCTTGGGGTATCCTGCTTCTCCTATAAAGAAGATAGAATTGTGGAATATTCGGATTCCTATCTTGACACCACACAGGCAGTTCTCGTAAGAGCGGACAGCGGAATCAAAACATCTAAAGACCTGGCAGGGCATGCAATTTCCGCAGGACGCGGTAACGTCGGTCTGGACCTTTGCTATGACTTCCAGACAAACTTGAAGGATATAAAAGTAGTCGTGGGAGAGGAGACCGCAGTTTCCGTTGAAGCGCTAAAGAGCGGGGCCTTTGATGCATACATTGCAGAGCGCGCAGTGTGCGACTCCTACGCAAATGCCAGCGATGGCAAGCTTGTGGTTCTCGAAGAAGACTTCTGGCCTGACAGCATTTTCGTAGTTGCAAAGAAAGGCAACGCAGAACTGATCGGAAAGATCAATGAAGCGATCGAAGCCTATCGTGCATCTGAGGAAAGTCAGAAAATATTCGATAAATGGTTTAAGTAAATTACTGTAACAAATAATCTTGTATAGAGCTGCTCTACCGTAGCTCTATGCCTGTTTTTGGAGGGTTGGACCTTGTCTATTACACTGATTCAAAAAATACTGACGCCAGAAAATATAGAGTTCATGATCAAAGGCGCTGGTTATTCTCTGGCAATTGCATTATGCGCCCTTCTGGGCGGTTCTGTACTGGGGCTTCTTGCCGCGGCAGCCAAACTGTCGCACATTAAAGTATTCAAAATAATTGCGAATATCTACTGTGAGATCTTTAGAGGAACGCCAATGCTGCTTCAGATCATGCTCTTGTATCTGGCGGGACCGGTCCTTACGAAGGTATTTCTGGGTTTTGTATATACACCGAATCCCTACGTCATCGGCGCCATAGCGATTGCCATCAACTCCGGCGCTTACGAGACCGAACTGTTCCGGTCCGTAATCCAGGCGGTGGACAAGGGTCAGTGGGAGGCGTCTCATACCATAGGGCTTACGTACGCTCAGACCATGAGATATGTCATTCTGCCCCAGGCATTCAGAAGGGTCATTCCGCCCTTTATCAACGAGTTTATCGTGCTCATCAAGGATTCTTCTCTGCTTTCCACGATAGGTGCGATCGAACTGTTGAGAAGCGCACAGATTCTGACGAGCAATTATTACAACTTTTTCGTTCCATACACGGCTGCAGCCATCATGTACCTGATTGTGACGATAACGATTTCCCACATAGCCCGCAGAGTCGAAAGGAGGTTGGCTGAAAGTGATTGAGATGATCAAAGTCTGCAAATCTTTTGCAAATGGAAAAATAAAGGCTGTTCAGGATGCCGATTTTAAGGTGAGCAGAGGGGAAGTGATCTGCGTAATCGGTCCCTCAGGTTCCGGGAAGAGTACGCTGATTCGTTGTATTAATGGACTGGAAATCCCCAATTCCGGGGAGGTGTATATAGACGGTCAGAAACTGGATTTTGACAATCTTAAGAAGCAGATGCCCCTTATTATGCGTATGGGATTTGTGTTCCAGCACTTTAACCTGTTTCCCCACATGACGGTGTTGGACAACCTTACCCTGGGAC
>CAMJRV010000314.1 GCA_946408315.1 uncultured Bacillota bacterium
GCTGAAGTACGGGACGTTGCCCGAGCTGGAAAAGAAGCTGGAAACAGAGATGGAGCTCAATGAGGAATCGAGGGAGAAACGGCTGCTGAAGGAAGAGGTCACGGAGGAAGAGATCGCAGAGGTGGTCTCCAAGTGGACTGGGATTCCGGTAAGCAGGCTTGTGGAGGCGGAGAAGGAAAAGCTGCTCCGGCTCGGCGAGGTGCTTCATCAGCGGGTAATCGGCCAGGACGACGCGGTGACCGCCGTATCCGAAGCGGTGCTGAGGGCAAGAGCGGGATTGAAAGACGTCAACCGTCCCATCGGATCATTTATTTTCCTGGGGCCGACCGGCGTAGGAAAGACGGAGCTTGCAAAAGCGCTGTCGGAAGCACTTTTCGATACGGAGAAGAACATGATCCGGATCGATATGTCCGAATATATGGAGAAACATTCCGTGTCGAGGCTCGTAGGAGCGCCTCCGGGCTACGTGGGTTACGACGAAGGCGGTCAGCTTACCGAGGCAGTGCGGAGAAGGCCCTACAGCGTCATCCTGTTTGACGAAATTGAAAAGGCTCATCCCGATGTATTTAATATCCTGCTTCAGCTGCTTGACGACGGAAGACTCACCGACAACCAGGGTAGAACTGTCGATTTCAAGAATACCATCGTCATCATGACCTCCAATATCGGAAGTCCGTACCTCATTGAGCATATCAAGCAGGACGGAACGATTTCCGAAGAGGTAAAAGAGACGGTGGAAAACGAGATGAAACGCCATTTCAGGCCGGAATTCCTGAACCGGATCGACGATGTGGTAATCTTCTCGCCGCTGACAGAAGCGCAGATCATGAAGATCATCGATATTGCAATGGTCCACATTCAGGAAAAGCTTCAGGAGAGAAACATCACGGTGACGCTGACCGACTCGACCAAGCAGTTTATCGCCGAGGAAGCGTATTCTCCCGCTTATGGAGCAAGGCCGGTCAAGCGGTATCTCCAGAAGCATATCGAAACGGAAATCGCCTCCAAAATCATCAAAGGCGAGGTGCATGACGGTGAGAATATCACCATAGATATCAAAAACGATGCGTTGAGCTTTTGAGAGGAGACTTCAAAAGCAGTGGGATAAAAGATACGCAAAAACAGCAGACAATCAAAACAGCAGAAGCAATCGCTCTCTGCTGTTTTTTTGCGATAAAAGAAGTCTGTGATCAAATGAGACTGTCCAATATGAGCATCAGGCTTTTTCGGTTTTTTGCGGTCAGCAATCTGTATTTTCTTATGACTTCGGACTCCTCCTCATTCAATTCAAATCTGTCCGCCTTTTCAATTTTCCTCCGGATTTCCGTATTGTCGATCAGGTAATCTACCGAAGTGTCAAAGAAAGCGGCAAGTTGTTTCAGCGTCGCGATATCAGGCTCATAAATCCCCTTTTCATAGCTATGAATCCCTTGCTGGGTCAGGCCAAGCTGGACTGCCAGCTTCTGCTGACTCAAGCCTGATTTTACACGAAGTTTCCTCAAATTCTCCATTTGCGCACCCCCCATATCATTTTAACAAGCTGTGATTGTAATTAATAAAATGTATTGCTTGTTGTTTACAACAAGAAAATGTTGTTATATAATACAAGCAAATATAGTTATTGCTATGATTTGCTTTTTTTTTATTTCTATTCCAAGTAGTGAAATGAAACGCTGAGAGGCCTAAAGGAAAGAATCTTGATTAATCGCATGAAACGAATCACGACTGATTTGGTATCGAGTAAGGAACGCACATTTTTTTATGATCTTTTTCAACGGTCAAGAATCGGACAGGTAGTTGTTGACAGAAACCTGGATATTTTATATGCAAACAATCAGATGCTCCAATGCCTGCAATCCAAGGTGCAGAATCCGGCAAACCGGTCTTTCGGCGGCGTTTTCAACTGTACGGCCCTTCCGGATGGACGCAGGAGGTGCGGGGAAGCGGAGCGCTGCGGAAATTGCAAGATCTGGGGCTGTACGCGGCAGATCCTGCTCGACGAGACTCCAGCTCAGGATCTGATCCAGTATTCTTTTCGGACGAAAACCAGCAGCATTGAAAAATGGTTCCAATTGAGCGGAACTCAGGTGACGTGGCGCAATAAACAGTACGCCGCCCTTACCTTTTCGGATATCTCCGAGATAAAGTGCCAGGAACGCTGCCTGAAGAAAAAGCTGACCCTTGACCTTGCCACAGGGACGTTGAACAAGACGAGCCTGATGAATTCGCTGCGCCAGATCCTGGAATCGGGAGAAAAAAACTGCCATTTCACGATCTGCATGATCGATTTTGACCATTTTAAGCTGCTCAACGACCGATACGGGCATTTGATGGGGGATAAGGTGCTGGAGGTCTTTTCGGAGATTGCCCGGAACCATATCAGAAAGGACGACATGATAGGCAGGTATGGGGGGGAAGAATTTATCTTCATTTTCTATAAAACCGGTCAGCGGCAGGCTCTTCAGATCCTGGGGCGAATCCATAAAGAGCTCGGAGCGTATTTCTCCGAGGAAATAAAAATACCCGTGACTTTCAGCGCAGGCGCGGTCTATGTGGAATCCGTGCGTGGAGTGACTCAGTATACGGACCTGCTCGGCGATGTCGACAGGATGCTGTACCAGGCGAAGGAACAAGGAAGGGGAAGGGCGGTAAGCAGTATCGGCGAAATCGTGTTTACAGGTTCCGCCATTTAAGAGCGGATGAAGTTAAATAAGAGTGGATGAAGTTACGAGCGGATGAAATTAAAAAACCGCGTCCGGCAGCAAGGCCGGCGCGGTTGTTTTTGTTTTTTGGAGGATAGGACGGCTTAGATCACGCCCTGAGCGTACATTGCTTTCGCGACCTTCAGGAATCCGGCAATGTTTGCACCGGCTACATAGTTTCCGGGAATTCCGTATTCCTTTGATGCGCTGTCGCAGGCTGCAAAAATACTGGTCATGATGCTGTCCAGCTTTGCGTCAACTTCCTCGAAGGACCATTCCAGTCTCTGGCTGTTCTGGGACATTTCGAGGGCGGAAGTGGCAACTCCTCCGGCGTTGGCTGCCTTTGCAGGGCCGACAAGAACACCTTTGGACAGGAAGTATTTTACCGCTTCGTTTGTGCAAGGCATGTTTGCGCCTTCGCCGACGGCATAGCATCCGTTTGCGACTAATTTTTTAGCGGAGTCTTCGTCGATATCGTTTTGGGTGGAGCAGGGAAGAGCGATGTCACAGGGGATATCCCATACGGAACCGCCGTCAACATATTTTGCGTTGGGACGGATTTTCAGATATTCGCTGATCCTCTTTCTTTCGACTTCTTTGAGTCTCTGAACAGCTTCCACGTCGATCCCGTCTTCATCTACAACGTAACCGTTGGAGTCGGATACGCAAACGACCTTGGCACCGTAGGACTGAGCCTTCTGGCAAGCGTAGATCGCGACGTTTCCGGAGCCGGAGATGACGACTCTCTGTCCTTCAAAGCTCTTTCCGTTTGCCTTCAGCATTTCTCTCGTGAAGTAGATCAAGCCGTAACCGGTCGCTTCTGTTCTGGCCAGCGAGCCGCCCCAGCCGATTCCCTTTCCGGTGAGTACACCGGTAAACTCGTTCGTGATTTTTCTGTACTGGCCGTACAGGAAGCCGATCTCTCTTCCGCCGACGCCGATATCGCCTGCCGGAACGTCTGTGTCTGCGCTGATATGTCTGTAAAGCTCAGACATAAAGCTCTGACAGAATCTCATGACTTCGGCATCAGACTTTCCTTTCGGATCAAAATCAGATCCGCCCTTGCCGCCGCCGATAGGAAGACCGGTAAGGGAATTTTTGAATATCTGCTCGAAGCCAAGGAACTTGATGATGCCCAGATTCACGCTGGGATGCAGCCTCAAGCCGCCCTTATAGGGTCCTATGGCAGAATTGAACTGTACCCGGAAGCCGTTGTTCACCTGAAGTTTGCCATTGTCGTCCACCCAGGGAACACGGAACATGATCTGTCTTTCAGGCTCGAGGAGGCGCTCGACGATACCGGCCTCTACCCACTGAGGATTCTTTTCCAAAACAGGAGCGATGCATTCAAGAACTTCTTCTACTGCCTGATGGAATTCTGCTTCGCCAGGATTTCTCTTCTTAACGTCATCCAAATACTTCTGCACATTAATTGACATTTTTTTCCCCTCTTTCCTAACCATTAAAATTAAAAATGTAATAAAAAGTAAGTTCGTTCCTTATCCTTAACATAACATAACCGAAATTTAGAGTCAATCATTATACGAATAAAATCGGCCGTTTTAAAAAAGTTCTAATA
>CAMJRV010000315.1 GCA_946408315.1 uncultured Bacillota bacterium
AATTAGGAGAGAAGTTTATGGAGCTGATAACCCTGACGAAGGACAACCTGGAGAAAGAGCATATCTGCTCCCCGCCGAAAGGGCATGGTCGCCTGTTGAGGCTCCGGGATATATGTTTATCAACTGCCTGTGGGTATCGGGAAAGCTGAAAGGCCAGGGTTATTCCAGCCTGTTGCTGGAAGATTGCATCAGTGACAGCCGGGAAAAAGGCAAAAAGGGCCTTGCCATCCTGTCGTCGGAAAAGAAATTGCCGTTTCTGTCCGATCCCCGGTTTCTGCGGTACAAAGGATTTCTGCCCGCGGACACGGCGGAGCCCTTTTATGTGCTGATGTATCTTCCCTTCGAGGCCGGTTCTCCGAAGCCTCAGTTCAAGCCCCATGTGAAGCGGCCGGAAATTCAGGAACCGGGCTTTGTCCTGTACTATGCGGCTCAATGCCCCTTTACGGCTAAATACGTTCCATTGATCGAAGACATCGCCCGGGAGGAAGGAGCCCCGTTCAAAAGTGTGCGTTTTGAAACCGGGGAGCAGGCCCGGATGTCTCCCGCTCCATTTACATCCTACTCGCTTTTTTACGACGGGCAGTTCCTGACGAACGAAATCCTTTCGGAGAAAAAGTTCCGGGATATTATCGCAGAAAAAAAGCTGCGCTGATCTATCGACGAGAAAAGCTGCGCTGATCTATCACCGGGAGGGAGTCAGACCCTCTTTTGCCAATCAAAGTACGCCTCCCGTGAGGAACGCCGTTCGCCTGAAGGAAACTGCGCCCGCCGGAGCGTACTTTTTTTAAAGGCGTCTTCAGATGTTTTATAAATTTCTTTAAATTATTTGCAACTTTTCGCGGCGAATTGCGTGTAATTATCAGATGAAAAAAAGGAAAGAGATATGGCATACAGCGATGACAATGAATTGATGGATCGGGTAAAGCAAGGCGAAAAACCCGCTTATGAAGAGCTGGTCGAAAGACACTATCATGCCGGCGTTGTCTTTGCGTGCCAGATCGTGAGGGATTATCACATGGCGGAGGATATTGTGCAGGAATGCTTCGCCAGGATCTATCTCATGAGAAGCAGATACAAGCCTTCGTTCACATTTAAGACATATCTGTTCACCGTGATCCGGAATCAGTCGGTGGATTATCTGAGAAAGCAGAAAAAATTGGCGACTGCCGATTGGAGCGAATCTGCCGTCGCCGTAAGCGGACAGCAGGTGGAAGACGTGCTGATCGACGGTGAGGAAAAGAAAGACCTGTACCGTCATATACGCGGCTTGAAGGAGGAGCACCGGCAATTGCTGTATCTATATGCTATAGAGGAACTCAGCTACAAAGAGATTGCCAGAATTACGGGGCAGTCGGCGGGGCAGGTGAAAGCAAAGCTGTTCCGGTGCAGGCAGACATTAAAATCCAGAATGGGGGAGGAGAATCAAAGTGAAAGAAAAAGAAAAAATCATGAACGCAATCTGGCTAAGGGTTGAGGAGATGGAAGCTTTCCCTTCCCGGGCACCCTCCTTTCATAGGAATGAGAAAAAAACCGCGCTGCCTCCGAACAAACTGTTTGCCATAGGCTGCTGCGGCGTGCTCTCCCTGGCGACCGGCATATTTCTGATCGGGGAGAACGCCTGCTGGCTTGCTTTGGGTCTCGCTCCCGCAGCGTACCTGATCGATCAGTATTCGTGGATGGAGGACATCAGAAACAGAGAGGCAAAATTACTGAATCATAGCGGGGAGGATGAGACATGTTCGGCAGAAACTATCTGAGAGAATGCAACACCGCGGTGCGCAGCATCACCTACCTGCTGTTTGTCGTGGCGCTGCTGGCCATGTTCTTTACCCAGTATTCGCCGGAGACGGCGGATGATCTGAAACAGGCGCAAAAGGGTATTTTATATGAAGACACGCTCTGGGGAGGGACCGATAACAGCTTGCTGGTAAAGCCCTTCCCGGGCGCGACTGACTACGGCCGCATCGATGCGGAAATTCCGGACCAGGTCATGCAAAACGTCGCCTACAGAATGTTTCGGGATATTTCAAACAACCGTTACCAGACTTATGCGCTGGGCGTTCTCTTTACCGACCATTCCTTTGACGATGCGGAACTGAAGAGAGCGAAAGAGATTTTTAAGGAGGTTGCGGGGGAATCCTTTGAGCAGGTGCAGAATAAGTTCTATGAGATGGATCTGGCCAGGGTTATGGAGCTGTTTCCCGTTACGGAGGCGGAAGCAAAAGAGTACCTGGAAAACACATATTATAAAAAACTGACGGGCGAATTTACGCCGAATCACGCGACCTCGCGGCTTTATGAGTATGAAAAATATATTCCGGTCAGCAAGAGCTTGTCTTATGAGGAATTCAAATCCCTGGTCGGAAAGTTTAAGTCCATGATCGGCGGAAAGACGGTCGCTTATGAGCGGATGGCGGATTATGGCTCCGTTCCTCTGACTTATGAAGCTTCTTTGGCGAGATACCATTCCTTTGTCGCGGATGACGGCATATCGGGGGCCTATGCCAGGCTGTTCTGCGACTATATGGGGATCGTTGCCGGTATTGTCCCGACTTTCCTTGCCGCCGCCGTCGCCATGGGAGAGATTCGGCGCAGAAAATATGAGATGCTTGCAGATGACGTTTCTGCCGAAAATCCTGGCGGGAAAGATTTGGCCGCGCGGTTTCTCGCGGTGGTTACGGTAACCTTTCTTCCGATCCTGATCTTATCTGTGGTCTCTACGATAAGTCTGGCGGCGGGTGTAAAACCGCTGGAACTGACAGTCGACAGGTTGGCCTTTACAGCGTATTCGATCGCGTGGCTGCTGCCGACTCTGATGTTTTCCGTGGCAGTCGGCCTGTTCTTTGCGGAATTGACCAAGACGCCGGTAGGAATCCTCGTGCAGTTTGTTATCTGGGCCTGTTCCGTATCGTTATGGACGGCGGACGGGCTGAATCCCGTCAAGTACGGCGCGAACCTGTTCCTCAGACACAGCGTTGTGGGAGAGTATCAAATCTATCGGGACTCTTTTTACGAGATTGCAGCGAATCGGATTGGCTATGCCCTTGCCGCCGTGCTGCTGATCTCTGCCGCCATGTATCTGCGCAAAAAACCTGCCATGCAGTTATGGAAAAAATCCCGAGTGTAATTGTGTAAAAAATCCCGAATATAGTTGCGTAAAAGATCCGGAAACGCTGAATTTTTCTGCGATTTGTGGTATAATTAAAGTAGATTAATTGTTGGGAGGAGACGAGGGATGACCCGATCGGAATTAGAGGAAAGAAAGATAAAATTTGTGGAGGCCAATATGAAGTTTGAAGGCTTTTCCGTCAGCGAAAAATCGATCGCGGAATGCCGGAAGATCCTGAAGAAGGAGGCCTCTGGCGACGAGGTTGTTCAGGCCTGCATTTGCAGATATAAAAAAGGTCCGGCAAAATGAGCGACTATTTTGTTGAGGGCGAGATTTTACTGTCCAACAAGCTGGGGATAGAGGACGCCGCGGAACTGAAGAGGGCGGAGGAAGAGATTGTAGCTGCACGAATGACGGAGATTATTGAGCATCCCATTCGTGGCAGCTTTGATTTTAATATGCTTCAGGCGATTCACGCGAAACTGTTTTCCGACGTTTACGATTTTGCGGGAAAGGTGAGGAGCGTCAGGATCGCCAAGGATGACAGCGTGTTCTGTTATCCCGAATTCATCGAGGAAAATCAGAAGCAGATCTTTGGCGGGCTTTCGGATCGGAATTATTTAAAGGGCCTGGACCGGGATGAGTTTATAAAACAGTTTGCTCTGCTTTCGGGAGAGCTGAATGCGCTCCATCCTTTCCGTGAAGGCAACGGGAGGGCGATCCGGCTGTTCCTGAAACAGCTGGCTGAAAACGCCGGCTGGTACGTTGCCTACGAAGATATGGAATCCCGGGAACTGCTGCATGCCGACGTGAAGTCGTTCCACGGAGATATTGCCCCGTTGGTGGGGCTGATCGAAAAGCATATCGCGGAATTCCAGTAACATGATGTCTGCTCCGACATATATTGCAAGTAGATTGGATTTTCTCATCCTTTACTTTTCCAATAAGAAAGGAGCTTTACATGATGGAAGGAATCGGTGCCCCCGGAATGAACGGCGGGCTGGATCGGAGAGTGGAATACGACAGGAGAAACGAGGCGGAAATGCGGAATGAATTCCATCGAAGGATGGAGTTTGACAGAAGACAGGACTTCGAGCGAAGAGAGGAATTTGACAGAAGGCATGATTTCGATACGAGATTTCCTTTCTGGTGGCTGCTTT
>CAMJRV010000316.1 GCA_946408315.1 uncultured Bacillota bacterium
ACTGCCGGGCTCCAGGTCTTCAGCGTCGATAAACCGGATTTCGTTCAGCCGACAGTCCTCTGATATCTGCTTCAGTCGTTCCTTGATGTGTTCCATCGCTTTCTCTCCTCAATCTTTCGTCTCTAAGGTCTTTTATCCTGGCATGGGATTCCGGCCTGACACAGGCCGCAGCCAAGGATGTAGTCCCCTCTTTCGATATCTTCCGGCCAGTACCTCGCTGCAAATACCTCTTCATACGCGTCGCAATCGTCCTTATCGTGGCCTTCGGCAGTTATGGCATTGACGGGGCAGCGTTTCATGCAGACGCCGCAGCTGCCGTCTTTAAAATACAGGCACCACTCGTGATGGGAGGAATAGGCTCTTGTCTCTACCGCCAGGGGTGCCTCCACAATAAGGGTGGTAAGGCGCACCGCCTTTCCCTTTTCCGTGATAATCCCTTCGGAAAGTCCAAAAGTACCCAATCCGGCCAAGTAGGCGCTGTGACGGTGAGACCATTTGGACGCGATCCCCAGCTTTTCCGATCTGGCGGTGCCAAATTCGCTGAGCAGGTCGATGGATACACAGCGAATCCCCATATCGCCGAGCCTTTTCACCAGCTTCCCGCTGAATTCCTTCATCAGCGGCTCCCATTCTCCCCGGGAGACGATCCACTCCCGGGCCGGACATTTCTTTTCCTTTGCCTGAGCCAGCTTCGTTTCCATCGTCTGCGGAAACACCAAGGAGACGACCCTCAGCGCTTTTCCGGAAAAAGCGCCCGGATACTTCAGTTGAAACGCTTCCGCAGGACTCCAATGGAACGGTCCGATATGCTCCTTCAAAAAATCGTAATAGGGATCATCCCCCGCCGCAACACCGACGAGGGGCCTTTCCCACATCGGCGCATCCGGTCTGTTCAGGGTCGAAAAATTATTCTTTTCCAGTGAATCGTAAATATCGTTAATAATCTGTTTGAGCTCGTTGTTATCCATCTTTTCTGCCGCCTCCTATGCGCAGCTTCTTCCGTCGCGCATCTTTTCTTGTTTTCTCTAGTTTAGCATAGATTTCGTTGCATATGCAACGGCAATGATTGTAATTTTCTTTTATTATAATATTAAACATAACGATATTGTCAGTATTGCTGCGCATATTTTAATCAGAGTACAGGAGGGCCCGTCATGGGAATGTTTTGTTATCAGTGTCAGGAAACGGCGAGGGGAACCGGCTGTGAGTTCGGCGGCGTCTGCGGAAAGAGCGAAGAGCTTGCAGACCTTCAGGACCTCTTAATCTATACAGTAAAAGGGATTTCAGAAATCATCGTAAAGGGCGGACTTCCCGTGAAGTCTTTACGGGAAACCGGACATGAAGTCATAAAGAGCCTCTTTATGACCATCACCAATGCAAATTTTAACGACGAAGCCATCCTCCTGCAGATTCGCCGTATGCTGCGCATCCGAAACGAACTGCGGACTCAGGCCTTTGGTACCGCCGCAGCCGTCTCCGAAACCGCTGCAGCCACAGCCGTTCCTGAAACCTCCGCCGCTGCGCCTGAAGCCCAGGACAGCCTGTCCCTTCACGACGCCGCGCTCTTTGAGGTGGATTCCATGAAAGAGCTGGTATTCAAAGCGTCCTATGTCGGCTTTTGTTCCGCAGAAGACGAGGATATCCGCTCGCTGCGATCCCTGATTACCTTTGGAATCAAGGGACTTGCTGCATATACCCATCATGCGGCGAACTTGGGAAAAGAGAGCGACGAACTGTACGGCTTTTTCTATGAGGCTCTCGCCGCAACTCTCGACAACAGTCTCACCGCAGAAGACCTGACGGCCCTTACCATGAAAACCGGCCAGTTCGGCGTCACGGCCATGGCCCTCCTCGACGAGGGGAACACCTCGAAATATGGCAATCCTGAAATTACGGAAGTAGAGATAGGGGTCAGAAAAAATCCTGCCATCCTGATCTCCGGCCATGATCTGACCGATTTGGAGCAGCTTCTTTTACAGACCCAGGGCAGCGGGGTAGACGTTTATACCCACAGTGAAATGCTCCCAGCCCATTACTATCCTGCCTTTAAAAAATATGAGAACTTTGCGGGGAACTACGGAAACGCCTGGTGGAAACAAGATGTGGAATTCGAGTCTTTCCACGGCCCGATCCTCTTTACGACAAACTGCATCGTCCCCCCCGTCAGCGAATCGGTCCGCGCCAGAACTTTTACTACGGGGGCTTCCGGTTATCCGGGTTGCAGCCATATCGAAGCGGACTCCAACGGAAAGAAAGATTTTTCTGAGATGATAGCGCTGGCAAAGACGTTACAGGCGCCTGATGAAATTGAGACGGGAAAGATTGTGGGCGGTTTTGCCCACGCCCAGGTCTTCGCCCTGGCGGACAAGGTGGTAGACGCCGTCAAATCCGGAGCCATCAAAAAGTTTTTCGTCATGGCAGGCTGCGACGGAAGGATGAAGGAACGGGAATACTACACGGAATTTGCGGCAAGGCTTCCGGAGGATACGGTCATCCTGACGGCCGGCTGTGCCAAATATCGCTACAATAAGCTCGATCTGGGCGACATCGGGGGCATACCGAGAGTGCTGGATGCGGGGCAGTGCAACGACTCCTATTCCCTGGCGCTGATCGCTCTGAAGCTGAAGGAAGTATTTGAATTGAACGACGTCAACGAGCTTCCCATCGTTTACAATATCTCCTGGTACGAGCAGAAGGCCGTCATCGTGCTGCTGGCGCTCCTCTATCTGGGAGTGAAAAACATTCACCTCGGCCCTACCCTGCCGGCCTTCCTCTCTCCCAACGTGGCGAAACTGCTTGTGGAGACTTTCGGCATTGCAGGGATCGGAACCGTTGATGAAGATTTAAAGCTGTTTCTGGAGCAGGATCATAGATAAATGATCCGCTCCTTCAATTTTTCCACATCGTTTACGATACAGTATCCGTTCTCTTTGCTTATGATCTTATTCTTCTCCATATCCTTAAATATGTTGGAGACCGTCACACGGCAGGTCCCCACGTAGATCGCCATTTCGTAATGAGTAAATTTGATATTGATCCGGATGCCGTTTTTCGTAGGCGTGCCTTGCTCCTGGCAAAGCATGTAGAGGTACTTCGCGATCCGCGACGAGGCTTTCATAAAAGCCATATCCTCCACATGGGAAGACAGAATTTTTACGACTCTCGAAAGGTCGGCGATGGCATTGATCGCCTTTTGGCTGTCCTGTCTTATGAGGTCTATAAACATATCCTTGCTGATTTTATAGACGACACTGTCCGCTACCGCGATATGACACAGGGAGTCGGGAATATTGCTGGCAAGGGCGATCAGATTGAACAAATTGCCCCTTGTGGCGATCAATATGATCTTTTCTTCCCCCTCATCGCTGAAAACAGAGGTCCTGATCCGGCCCGTATCGAGATAGAAAATCGAGTCCGAATAATCGAGCGAGTTTATCATGCTCCCTTTTCGGTAGCGTATCTTAGTCCCGTATTCTTTGAAAAAACTCCAATCGCAATAATCTGCAAATAAGTAAGGAGCATTCACAAATTTCTGATCATCAAATCTGTCTGTCATACCCATTTTATTTTCCTCCGGTATTCACAACCTGACTCTCCTGATATGCATATAGACCGTACTTTTGGATATCCCCAATTCTTGCGCCACCGTCTCCACGGCGTCTTTAAAATTGAAAATTCCGTTCTCAAAAAGATTCTGGATTATTCTATGATTCCTGTTGGTCGAGGAAATGGTATTGTCCTTCATAACCATTTCCCTTGCGTCGGATATGGACTTCTTTACCATATCGTCGATACTGTCTGAAAAGTTTTCCTCTATTTCATTCCGATCCTCTTCTTCCTTTCCAAAAAAAGAGTTAATAATGCTGTAGTAGGGAGTCGCCAGGTAGAAATTGATGCAGAGCAATCCGATTGTTCTGTTTCCGGCTCCCTTAATCGCGATCGTAGAGGATTTCAGCGGCTTGGAGGCGGACGTCTTTGTAAAGTATGAAATAGAACCTTTGGAATCTTCTTGCTCCATTTTCTTCAGCATCGATAAAGCGATATTCGTAATCGGACACCCGACCTCACGCCCCGTATAGTGTCCGTTTATGATGAAAATCACCGAATGCTCCAAGTCTTCGAGACTGTGAAGCACGATTTCATACCCTTCTCCAAGATATTCCGATAAGCCCGCCGCCAGATTCTTATAGGACTCCAGTACCAGTCTATCTGCATCCGTTAAAACAATTTGCATGATCTATTCTCCATACATAATTATATTC
>CAMJRV010000317.1 GCA_946408315.1 uncultured Bacillota bacterium
CCTTTAAACTGTGCCCCGAATTGGCTGAATGATTTCTTCAATATGTCGGCGTGGATTCCCAACTCCTCAGACTGCTTATTGATTTCCTGCATAGCTCGCTCGCCTTCTGTGCCTTTGAAAATCTGATTGAATTGAGCATCCATCGCCTGGAGTTTGGCGGAAGTCTCAATCAATGACTGTCCAAAATTTTTGATTACGGCTACGCTGAATGCAGCAATGATCGCTACCCCTAAACCATTAAATGATTCCGACATTTTATTGACTTGCGTATCTATTTCCCGTGTGCCTTTATCAAATCCTTTGGTATCTGTTTTTGTGTCGAATATTAAAGATCCCGCAATCGTTCCGGCCATGCGCTCCCCTCCTTCCAGACAAATAAAAACACGCCTTTCGACGTGTTCTTGCAAAATTATTATTTATTATTTAGAGTTCAATGGTTTTTTTAATTTTTTCCTTTTGAGAAAATGCTTTAACGAAGCTATTTGCGGATATCTGATTTTGGATTTCAAAAGAAATAAAATCGACACCTTCGTCTTTATCATATTCAAAGATCAGATAATACTTGAAGGTTTTAGACTCTTTCTTTTTCGCCCGTCCGCCTATCATTGCTCCCAGGGGGCCGAACAATACTGCGCCCCCTACGGCCCCGCCAATGCTACTGACATACGCCTGATGTATTTCCGAGTCAGTCTTAACGAGCACGTCCGTTACTTTATCGAACAAAAGAGAGTATTCCGTTTCGTTCCTGAAAAAGATTATCTTGGAACTGCACAGATAAACGAAGCACTCCGCCCCTTCGGCAATCGGAAGCCCGGCCATATGTTTCGCTTTTAAGCTGCTGGTTGCCCCGTATTTCCTCATATGCAACTCCGAACCCGGAGTTTCCGGTTTCTGTCCAGAGGAACTGAAATATTTTCGTTCTTTCCACACCAAGTATGGAAGGGCACAAATAAGACCAATAAGCACAGATGTGATAGCAATAAGTGACGAAGACTGATCCAGTAAGGCGAAAAGTATCATGGGTATAGCGGCAGTAATTAAAAAAATTAAAAGCGCTGTTATGCAAATATCCTTTCGTTCTTTATCCATGGCGCACCTCCCGCAATACCCAAATAATACCAACCTTCTCCGATAAAATCAACCCTGCACTAATAATTTGTTAAACTCATTCAGCGTTGCCTGTTCTTCCGTCGTAAGCGTAACTTTGGTTTTCAACTCCGCGATATCCTTATTTTCGGCCCACCATTCCCTGTCATGCTTGCTTTGTTTTCCTTGCTTTTTTAATTTTCGCTGATGTGTAAGCGTGGAAAAAACACATTCCTTGGATTCCATCAAGGCGGCAGTAAACTCCCACCAGTGGACATATTCCTTCCCGCGGCAGCCGCCGATTGTCTGGTCTGCTGCTGATATGATATACTTTGCGTCCTGCTCCCAGGAATAGAGCCGGCCATAGCGCGAGGGCACTTTATCTTCCAGCGGTTCCCCGCCGTCCAGGAACCAGAGCGCCCTGTCGATTGCCTCGTCGTACTGTTCGGGTGGTATCTCGTCCACATAGAGAATTCCAATCATTATGACGAGCTTTTCGGCATCCGTGAGGTCAGCCCGCTCGAAGACCTGCATAATGCCAAAGCAGGGGCGGAAATCGCTGTTTATCTCGCAATCCACGCCCCTAACGGGTAATGTTTTTGGTAATGTCAGTATGCTCATAGCCTTACCTCTTCGGCGGTTTATGATCTTGGATAATCTGCTGGATTTTCTTATTCCGTGCCTGAATCGTCTCCGTAAAGAACGGCAACAACGCATTAACGAAATTCATAAACACGATACTCCCGTTCTCAGTGGCCGCAGTAACGCAGACACGGTCAAAAACCATTTCGGCGGTCCCAGTCCCGAAGATTGCATCCAGTTCCGCCCGGAAAAACGCATCAGCCCCGACATCCATCTGATTTTTCTGCTTTGCAAATTCCAGATCATTCATTTCCGCGCGCTTTTCTTGGAGGGCATCCTCTGCGACCGAAAGCTCTTTCAGCTTCTCGTTGGTCTTGTCTATGAGCCCCAGGAATCCGCCAGCGACGTTACCGTCGGACGGGTTAAACCGCAGAATCCTGTCCGGGTCGCCTTGAATTGCAAGCTCGATCATGCCGGTGTTAAATTCTAAGTTCTGCATCAATTACTCCTCCTCATCGGGCGTAAATGCTTTCGTAGCCGGGTTGAACTTGCCCTTTGTCCGCTTGCCGGTAAGAAGGACATTGAACGGGATCTGAAAGCCTTCCGTATTCCCGCCGTAGGAAACCACCTCCACGATGACATCCTCCTTGTAGGCTGGATAGGCCCCTGAAACCGCCGTCCCGAAGACGTCCACTTGCACGACATCGGTTTTGAGATCGTCCAGCGTTTTTTCGTTATCGACGATATCTTTCAGGAACGTAAATAACGGTGTCCCGGAATCCGCCATGTACGGCTCTATGCTGGCCGTCTTTTCGTACCGGTCAATCAAGATGCTGTTGCTCCCGAGAATGTTTGCCTTCCTTACGACGTTGGCGCCCATCTCGATATTCAACTCCTCCAGGTCTTCGCCCAAAACCTCATAGCTGGCAGCGCTGGCTGGGGTGCAGTTGATAAAGGTTTTAAAAAGCTCGCGTTTAATTTTCACTGTGCTTTCTCCTTTCTATATTGGAATTTAATCTGTACTTGATAGAGGCCGGCCTTATCTTCCAGCTCAAACAATATAATGTTGGCGACGATCAACCTCTCCGCCTTATATTCTGCCGGAAGAGCCGGGAAATTCTTGGCCTCGTCCTGATCCTCCAACCATTCAAACAGACCTTCCATAAAGCTGTAATTGTCCTGCCGATCAATCTCATTCGCCGCGGCTTCTTTGGCATAAAAGACATAATCATTTTCATAGGTCTTGTTGCCCAAGATGTCAGTCTTAACCCGGCTGTTTCCCGTCGGCTGCAGGGCGTAGCCGGACGGGCCTTCATCGGTTCGGTCGGTTAAGACTCTGCCGATCACTTTCAAAGAAGGCCCCGAATCCGTCTCTTCGACCTCTACCTCCTGTAGTTCCATACCATCATAAGTGCAAAGGAAATCCTGCACCGCTTTTATAATACTCATGTCCCACTCTCTTTCTGGGCAATCTTGGCAGCTCCCCGGAGGATCTGATCTTTCTTGTCGGCCTTCATCCGCTCGAACCAGAACGCCCCTCGTTTTGGTGCCCCGTGGAACGTCAAATTCGTGTCTGTCAGCTTCTTTGGCGCTCTGCCGACCATCAGTTTGCCATAGTAGAGATACCGGGCATACGGGCCATTCCATACGACCTCGCCAGAGCCGGGGATGGTCCCCAGGATGCCGAGCTTTTTCAGCATGCCACTTTGCATGGGGAGGTAAGGGTCGGACAGCCGCAGAACTTCGTTGTCGATGTATTCTTGCGCCTTATCGAAGGCACCCTGCCAGTTTGGCTGAAAGTTAGGGTTCCATTTCAAGGTTACGGCTCCGGCCTTCGTCTTTACGACCGTGCCCCGCGGTGTCTCGATCTTCATTTCCCACTCACCTCCCCGGATTCGAACGCCCACCGAAAACCTTTGATAGTTTTGCACTTTCCTGAAGCGCACGCGCTTATGGATGTTTTAGCAACGCCCATTTCTCGCGCCGCCTCATTTATAGAATTAAAAACCCTGTGGACTTTTCCATTTCCGTCAAGCGAAACAACCGGCTTGCTGCACGCCTTAGCGGCCGCCTTCGCGCCGGGCCACCCCATTCGCTGTGAAGCCGCTGCGCCCAGTTTGGCATTTAAATACCCAAGCTCTTTATTTTTCTTTGCTGCCGCCGAGCAGGCAAAGATGACTCTTCCAGGGTCTAACTCATTATGCAACTTGATATGCTCACCTACGGTCATGAGCCTCAGATTGTCAAACCCGTTATTTAGTCTGTTGCAGTCAGCATGATGAACCGTATAGCCGTCTTCTGGAATTATCCCTGAAAAAACAATAAACACCGCAACATGCAGTGTTCGTTTGTTATGTTTATCATTGATTCGCCGACACCTGAAATAATTGATATGTCTCCCGGTTTTTACTCGTTTAAAAATACAATCGTCAAATAGAGCCGTATCTTCATCGAGCATTACTATTTCTTTACTCAATTCCATCACCTGCCTGAAATTTCAAAATGCGCCATCCCGCCCCCATAATTCCGGGTATCGACGTTTGATATGACCAGCACATCGTCATAAGCCAGGAGTTCCTTAGAGGAC
>CAMJRV010000318.1 GCA_946408315.1 uncultured Bacillota bacterium
ATGCCGTATTTGTTTTGGGCCTGGTGCTGTTTGTCTGGTTCCTGGCAGCGGGGAAACGGGGGCTGTTGTTTCAGTTGAAGGCGCTGAATCTCCTCAACACCGTATTTTTGCTGGGCTTCGGAGTCATCTTCGCCTCGCTGATCACCACCCGGTACATGCATTACGACAACTTTTCCCACTGGGGACTTGTGGTAAAATATATGCTTCTGACCGATGCGTTCCCCAACGCCGCATCGGCAATCATCGACTTTAAAACATATCCCCTGGGCAGTTCGACGTTTTTATACTATGTCTGTAAAATCGCCGGCAGCTCGGAGGGAGTCATGCTGGTCGCTCAGGCGTCGCTGATCTTCGCATGTTTCTATGCCATGTTCGGCGTGATCCGCGATACGAAGCGGTTTCTCCTGTGCAGCGCAATGGCGCTCTGCTGCGCTGCCATGACATTTTTCAATATCTCGATCCGCATCAACAATCTGCTGGTGGACTTTCTCCTGCCCTTGCTGACGCTGGCTGTGCTGTCCATCCTGTTCGTCTACCGGCATGACGTCAGGCGGGCCTGTATCGTCAGTCTTCCGGTGCTGGCTTTGCTGGTCATCGTCAAAAACAGCGGAATTTTCTTCGCCCTGCTCTGCTATCTGTATCTGCTCTACACCGCGCTCAGAAAGAAACAGCGTCAAAAAAAATCGACAGCCTTTCTGCTTGCAGCGCTGACGATTGCAGTTTCCCTGTCCACTTTCGCCGCATGGAACCTTCACGTTTCAGCGGAATTCAAAGGAGAAAAGAGCAAACACACCATGAGTGTGGAGAATTTCAACGAGGTCTCTTCGGAAAAAACGCCGGAAATCAGAGCGGAGATCGTCCACCGCTTTCAGCAGGCGGTCTTCAACCTGGAAAGCCTCGCCACCCGCGGAATCGTACTGTTTCAGATTCTGGCCCTCGCCGCATATCTGACCGCACGGTTCTTCCTGAAGAAAAAATGGGCGCTGCTCAAAGTCCTGTTTTGGGCAGACGCGGCCGTTGTCCTGTATTATGCGGGGATTCTCGCCATGTTCATCTTTACCATGCCGACCCAAGAGGCCCTGATTTTAGCGGGATTTGAACGCTACGCTTCCAGCATTGTAATTTTTTTGATCGGAGCGCTGACCCTCTGCGGCGTCCACGATATGGAGAATTCGTTCCATGTCCAGCAGGGAGCAAAGCGAGATTCCATGGCGTTCAAGAGCCTCCTCACCAAAAATATCTATGAAATGGCAACGATTTTCCTGATTGCCGCTTCCCTTACCGTGCTGCTCTCAGAAGTGAACGGCATGAACAGCATGAAAGCCGCGTATCCCGATTCGACTCCCGGGAAGGTCAGCCGGTTGGTAGGCGACCACTGGGCTTCTCCCGATCAGAGCAGATATTTGTTCTACGCATCCGACGCCGACAGCCAGATCACAAGCTATTACCTGCAATATACGGCCAGATATTTTCTGTTTACAGCTCAGGTAGACGCAGTTGACCGGCTGGAAGAGGCGGACTTCAAGAAAAAGCTGGAGAAATACGATTATCTCGTCGTGCTGGAAAGCGACGGCGCGATCAGAGAATTTATGAAGAAATACGGGAAGACAGGCAAAGATATCACCGGAATTTATCCCGTTCAAGAAACGTTTCATCTAAACTAGAGCCCGGACGATTTCGGGATAGACCCACACCAGGCGGCTTCGGTCAAAGACAGAATCATCCCACCAGATACAGGGGATTCCCCGGTCCTGCGCAGAAGAGCGAACATAGCGGACCCACTCAGCCCTGGCCGGTTCATTGCCCTTATCCACCGCGCCGAATTCGGTGATTACGACGGGAATCCTCCGGCGGAGCAAATATCGTTCCGCGTCATGCATCGCCTGATCGATGCCCTGCGTGTCAGTGCGGCTCCCGCTCCAGTCGGCCGTTCCGTTCGTATCCAGCGAAAACTCATAGGGGCGGTAAAGGTGCAGCGAAACGATCACCCTGCCGCCTTTGGGCAGGCGAAAATCGGAAAGAGCCTCCGGAAACGTTCCGGCACAATAGGTAGGAACCAGCAGATACCGTTTCTCATTATAGCCCGACCCAGAGCGCACGGTTTTTACAAAGACTTCGTTGAGCCGGTTGACGGCTTCCCGCGCTTCCGGCGTCCCCGCGTCCCATTCATGGGCCGTGCCGATGAGACGCGGCTCATTCATCCCTTCAAACAAAAGCTTCTCGCCATAACCGGCAAACTCTTCTGCAATCTGCGTCCATACCTGAGCCATCATCTCCTGCCCATGCTGCAGATTGGCGGGATCGGGGGTGTACCACGGGTCGTGATGCGCGTTGAGGATGACAAACATTCCGCTCTCAATCCCATAATCCACCACCTGCCGCACCCGCTCCATCCATGCCGGATCGATCCTGTTCTGATCGTCCATGTGCTCATACCAGGTCACCGGAACGCGCAGCGTGCGGAAGCCCTCGGCCCGGATCGCATCGATCATCTCTCTCGTCGTCGCAGGATTTCCCCAATAGGTTTCATACTGGCCCGGCAACGCTGCTTCATCTTCCAGACCGTGGCTATCCAGCGTATTGCTGAGATTCCATCCCATTCCCATCCGGGAAACGAAGCGAAGGTCCGCGCGCAGGACCCAGTCTGCGGCAATTCCCGCGCCCAGCAGGAAAATCAAAATCAAGCACAGATTGGCAGACCGCCTTCTCCGCATCATAAAGACCACCCCTTTGCGATTTTGTGCAGTCCCGACAAGTCCGACCGGAGCAAGCCGACCCGGCTAATCCAACTGCGACAGGATCGCATCCTTGGCATTGAAATAGTAGGAGTCCTCGCCGATCACGTCGGTGATCCCCGCCCGGTCCAGCATCGTCTTGACCGACGGCTGAATGCTGGAAAACAGTACGGTTACCCCCTCCTTCTGCCTTGCATGGCAATACTCCAAAAGAAACGCGACAGCGGAGGTGTCGATGAAAGGAACTCCTCTCATGGACAGGATCAGGACATCGCCTTCCGCTTTGGAAAGGCCGGATTCCAACTGTTCCAGAGAACCGAAGAACACAGCGCCCGTGATATAAATAACCTGAATGTGCCGGTTGATCTCGGAAGGAAGTTCCAGACGCTTTTCATCCAGCTCGCTGACCAGGACCTGAAGGCTGGAAATCTTCACGACAAACAGTGCGATGGAGAACAATACCCCGACAGCAATGGCTATAGTCAGGTCAAACAGTACCGTGGTCAGCATGGTGAGGACAAATTTCGAGATCCCTCCCTTAAATTTACGGCTGAACAGATACCGGATACTCTCCCACTCGTTCATGCGCCAGGCGGTAACCATCAGAACCCCCGCCAGGGCGGCCATGGGAATCCGGGACATCAGAGGACTGAGCAAGAACATGGAAAGCAGCAGGATCGCTCCATGGATCACTCCGGTCAGCCGGGTCTGACTGCCCGATTTGATCGCCACGCTGGTCCGGGCAATGGCGGCTGTGGCAGGTACTCCTCCCAAAAACGGTAAAATCAGATTCCCCACTCCCTGGGCGACCAGCTCCCGGTCGCCGTGCATCCGCTCCCCTTTCATACGTCCGGCCGCTGCGCCGCACAAAAGGCTTTCGATCATACAGAGCGCCGCGATGCTCACCGCGGGCAGCAGAATCACGTCCAGCCGCATCGCCATCAAAGATTCCAGCGTCAGCCGTTCGCTATGTATCAGTGTCTGGGGGATAGTTCCCACCGTTTCCACCGGGAAGTCCAGCAAGGCGGCAATTACGGCAGCCGCGATCACGCTGACGAGAGAACCCGGAACCCGGGTGCCCCACTTCGCCGGCCAGAAAGCCATCAGCAAAATTACAAACAATCCTGTTCCCAGAGCATACCAATTGGGAGAAAATCCGCTTTGAACCATCCGAACGACCCGTTCCACCGCATTTTCTCCTGTCAGCGGTACGCCGAACAGATTTCCCACCTGACCCAGCGCGATAATCACCGCGATGCCGGAGGTAAATCCCGAAATGACGGGAGACGGCAGAAAGTAAACAAGGTTTCCCAGACGGAATATCCCCGCTAAAACCAACAGGGCTCCCGCCAGCAGAGATGCGGCAAACAAGGTATCGAGCCCATAGCGGGCTACCAGGGGCACCAGAATCGCAGTCATAGCGCCGGTAGGCCCGGAAATCTGAAAGGACGCCCCCGAAAGGCTCGAAATCACAAAGGCGGAAATAATTGCGGTAATCAAACCGGCGGCGGCG
>CAMJRV010000319.1 GCA_946408315.1 uncultured Bacillota bacterium
CTCCAGCGACCGTATTTTTTCCGAAAGCTCCTCCTTCTCTTTCAGGCAGGCGACACGAACACGCCTCCTGATCCTTTTTTTCACCCGTTCACCCCCTTTATCGCTGTAGGCAAAGGTAAGCCTTTTTCCGATAAGGTAAAGGTACTTATACTTTTTTTCATAGCCTTCCGGATTGAAATCATAGAGCGGACAGCACCAAAGGCTGCTGTTTTCCATATTTTTTTCACAGTAGTCCGAAAAACTTTTCCCCTCTCTATAATCTTCCGCATACTCCTCCAGGGTGGTTCTGTGCTTCAATTCTTCTGTCGCATACATTTCCGCCCCCCCTTTTCTACAGCTTAATTTCATCTCGAATGAGATCTCCGTATTTTTGAGCATGCCTGATCGAAATGACCTCTCCGTTTTTCCGAATCAGCACGGCTCCCGCTTTCAGCTTTCCATTGCAATTTGTCAGATTCAAGGTATCGTATGCTCCTGCATTCTTTATGACGACCAGGTCGCCCCGTCCTGTTGCAATCCGGGAGGAGATGAAAACACCTGACGACGCAGCGATTTCCTTCCCCGGCGACAGAACCAGCTCCATATCCCGAAACAATCCGGCAACTTCTTTCCCCGCCCATTGGATCAGCGTTTTTGCGTTTAATTCCGTGCAGACCTCCTGCGCAACCTCCTCTGTTTCCCCTTCAAGATGCAGCAGTCTGGGATAGTATCCTACCCCTTTGTAAATACTGACTGCCAGCTCAAGCATGGTCCAAAAGTCTTCAGCAAATATCAACGGAGAAGTCTGCGCCCCGACATGAAAATGGTAGCCTTTCAGGCTAATCCATTTCTGATTTTCCAAAGCACAGCGGACGATTTCCTCCGCTTCATCGGGCGCAATTCCGAATCCGGTCCCGATCCGAAGGGAGACGCCGGCGCGTTTTTTCAGGTTTTTCGCAATATCAACGATCCTTTTCAGCTCAAATTCCGAATCCGCATTGATGGATTTCACGTTGTTGATCACGGCCATCTCAATCTCTTCTTCCGTTTTATCCACTCCGTTGAATATGATCTGGACCCCTCGAAACCCCGCATAAAGCCCCTTGAAAAGCTCGCCGCCCGAGGAAACTTCAAGATTGGCCCCTGCGTTCTTTATGATCTGCAGGTTTGCGACAGTAGACTCATATCTTGCCGCATAATGAATCGATATGTTTGCATGGTACGCTCGAAATTGCGCCATCACCTCCGCGACGTTTTTTCTCAATTCCCTCTCGGAAAAAACGTAAATGGGAATCCCATAGCGGTCTGCCAACTCAGCGATGTTCTTTCCGTCAAAATAGAAACGTCCGCTTTCTTCGCCATACATTTCATTCTCAGCCACATTCATGATCCAAGCTCCTCCTCCATCCTTGCCGTCATATCTCAGGTCTTCCATACACAGAAAAACGGGCTGCGGCAAAGCGCCACAGCCCGTTTTTCTGTGTATTTTTGTATAAAAAGCCATATCATCCTTACAGGATACCAAAAAAGTGGCTACACCACTTCCGCTAGGGAACCCTATGGTTCCCTTCGGCGGCTGCAAGCAGCCTGAGCACCCTCCTTTATCGGCGAGGGGTGCCCCCTCTGCACACCCCTTTTATCCAATAGAAAGGACATTTCTTATTGGATAAAAAGTGGCTCTACTTCTTCCACTCTAAAGTGCAAACAATAAAGTCGAATCTTATTATATCAAAAAATCCCCGCCATTGGAACGAAAATGAGACAAAATTCTTATTATTAATACTTCGGGTTTACCGCGGGCTTATTCTTCCAGTTTCAACAGCGCTTTGATCCGGTCGTTCAGCATCTGCAGCGCAACATGGTTGTAGCCGCCCTCGGGAATGATGATATCGGCATTTTTTTTGCTCGGCTCAACGAATTCCTCATGCATGAGCTTGACTGTCGTCAGGTACTGGTTGATGACTGAATCGAGGCTTCTGCCCCGTTCCCGCACGTCTCTGAGGATTCGCCGGATCAGCCGGACGTCCGGGTCGGTATCGATGAAAACCTTGATATCAAACAGATTCAAGAGCTCCTTGTTCTCGAAGATCAAGATCCCCTCCACGACGATTACCTTGGAAGGCGTTACCGTCTCCGTCTCCGCTCTCCTGTTATGGATGACGAAATCATAGACCGGCCGCTCTATCGATCTCCCCGCCTTCAATTCTTTGATATGCTCCACCATCAATTCCGTATCGAAAGCGTTGGGATGGTCGTAATTGAGCTGGGCCCTTTCCTCAAAAGGGAGGTGGCTGTTCTCCTTATAGTAAAAGTCATGGCTCAAAATTGTGATCTCATCATGAAATTCTTTTTTGATCTGTTTGATCAGCGTCGTCTTGCCGGAACCTGTCCCGCCTGCGATCCCAATTATAATGATGTTCTCCATCCTATTCCTCTTTCTTGGTGACAGCCAGCCCCAGCTTGAACGAACTCTTGTCAAGCTCAAGGATAAGATTGGTGATTTCGTTGATTTCCTCCTCGGTCCTGCCGTTGCCTACCGCCAGATTTGCGTTATAAAGGATGGCCTCCAGATCCTCATGGATCTTGGAGAGCTGATTTTTCACGTCTGTAAGCTGTTCCCGGCTCGCCACCCTATTCTTCGTATCTTCGATACTGAGCAGCTGATCCGAATTCAGGTCGTATTCCGAAACATCCTCCACCACGGTGCAGTCATAGCCCAGGACTTCTTTCACTGTGTGGGCAAACCCTTTTTTGGACTCTTCCTCTCCATGGACCAGAAAGATCTTTTTCGGCGGCGTTATGAAGGAAGAGAGCCATTCCAGCAGGTCATCCCGGTCCGCATGGCCGGAAAAGCCTTCCAGATTGTAGATTTCCGCATTGACGTGGATTTTCTCTCCGAAAATGCTCACGTCCTTGTCCCCGTTGACAAGGGACCGGCCGAGGGTGCCTACCGCCTGATAGCCGACGAAGACGACGCTGCACTTCGAGTCCCACAGATGATGCTTCAGGTGATGCTTAATCCTCCCTGCTTCGCACATGCCGCTGGCCGAGATGATAATTTTCGGAGCGGGATTGAAGTTGAGCTGTCTCGATTCCTCACTGGATCTTGTAAAGATCAGATTTTTAAAGTCGAGGGGGTTGTCTCCCTTAAGGATATATTCTCTCGTCTCCTCGTCGAAGACCTGTGCATTTCTTCGGAAGATTTCCGTTGCGCTGGTAGCCAGAGGACTGTCCACATAGACCATGATCTTGTCGAGCTCTGCTTTCAGTTCCCGGTGCTCTTCATAAAAGATATTCAGGTGATAGATCAACTCCTGAGTCCTGCCCACGGCGAAAGAAGGAATCACTACCGTGCCGCCCCGGCGAGTCGTCTTTAAGATGATATCGAAAAATTTACCGAGACTGTCGAAGCTGGATTCATGAACCCGGTCTCCGTAGGTAGCTTCCATGATGAGGTAATCCGCCTCCGCTATCGTCTCGGGATCTCTGAGAATCGGCTTGTTCTTCACGCCGAGGTCGCCGGAAAATACCAGCTTTGAAACATGTTCTCCCTCGTTGATCCACAGCTCTACGATAGAAGAGCCGAGAATGTGTCCGGCGTCACTGAAGCGGACCTTCACGTCGGGATTGATTTCATGGAGTTGCCCGTACAGGACCGGCTCAAGATATTTTATCGATTCCGCCGCATCCTCAAAGGTGTACAGCGGTTCTACAAAGGGCTTCCCCGACCGTTCCGCCTTCCGGTTCGTCCATTCGGCTTCCTTCTCATGAATATAGCCGCTGTCCTTCAGCATGATATCCACCAGGTCCGCCGTCGCGTCCGTACAATAAATTCGTCCCGAATAGCCGCGCTTGACCAGCAGCGGTATCCTGCCGCTGTGATCGATATGGGCGTGGCTCAATATCATAAAATCAATCTCCGCCGGATCAAAGCCGAACTCTTTTTCGTTCAGCTCTTCCAAAGCCTTGCCTCCCTGAAACTGCCCGCAATCCAGCAGGATTTTGTACTTGTCCGTCGTAACAAGATGACAGCTACCGGTAACCGACATCGCTGCTCCTAAAAATTTTACATTCATTTCAGATCCCCTCCTTGCTAACTTCTCTCGAATTATTGAAAGTTCTATTCAGGGCCTGCCGAAAAATTCCTTTTTTGTTTTTCGGTTTCATGGCTCAACTCATTATACAATTTTCCGATTGAAAGTAAAACAAAAAAAGTGCCAGGTGCAGGGCTTCTC